>JABIRQ010000065.1 GCA_018699755.1 Rhodospirillaceae bacterium
GATCAGCACCGAGATGACGACGCGCATTGTGTCCGCGGGCATCACGGCCAGCAGCCAGACGCCGACCGGGGTGGTGATCAGCGCGCCGAGCAGCAGCCAGCCGACCGAACGCTTGTCGACCTCGCGCCAGACCTTGGGCAGCAGATGGGCGCTGGCCATGATTTCGAGCAGGTAGATGGTCGGGACGATCTCGACCGGCGGCACGACCAGGGACACGCTGGCGACCCAGAACATCGACGAACCGAAGCCGGAATAGCCGCGAATCACCCCGCCGACGAACATGGCGAGGCCGGCATAGGCGAGAATCCAGGGCTCGAGGCCGAAGAGGGTCACAGGGCAATCATGGCGGCGTTGATGGCAGGCGGCCGGGCCCGGGCGGTCAGCCCGTGGCGATCCAGTCGTCGATCAGTCGCCGGGCGATGGATATACCGCGGGGCAGGCGGAAGCTGTCGTCCTCGGGGCTGTTGCGCAACTCCTCGCGGGTTTTCCAGACGGCGTCGGCCAGTTCGTCCTTGTCGAGGGTGATCTCGGTCGCCGTCGCCGTCGCATAGAAGCCGAGCATGATCGAGGCCGGGAAGGGCCAGGGCTGCGACGAATGGTAGCGCACGTTCGTCACCGGCACGCCGCTTTCCTCCAGCACCTCGCGCGCGACCGCTTCCTCCAGGCTTTCCCCCGGTTCGACGAAACCGGCCAGGGTCGAATACATGCCGGGGATGAAGCGCGGCGCCTGACCCAGCAGGCAGCGTTCGTCGGCCGCGTCGGAGACCAGCATGATGACGGCCGGATCGGTGCGCGGGAAATGCGGAGCCTTGCAGTCGGGATTGGTGCATCGGCGGATATGGCCGGCGTCCTTGGATTCGGCCGGATGACCGCAGACCGCGCAGAAGCGGTGGCGTTCGTGCCAATAGGCCAGACCCCGCGCATATGCCAGCAGGTTGCCTTCGGTCGGGTCGAGAAGGCCGCCGGTGTTGCGCAGATCAATGAACTCGCCATGGCTCGAGAAGGCGGCCAGGACTTCTTCTTCCTCGAGATGGGACAGGTCGAGGGAGAAATGGGCGCGCTCCTCGACCAGCCCGAGGAAGGCCACGCGGGTCGGGTCCAGCAGGGTTTCGACCTCGTGCGAGGCCAACATGACCGCGGCCGGCTGGTCGCTCATGATCATCAGGCTACGCGAGCGCCAGACCGGCAGAATCCGCGTCCCGGCCTGGCCGAGCTGCTCGCTCAACCAGTCCGAATCGCGGCGCAGGTCGGCGCGGCGGTCGACCGCGCCTCCGGCAAAGAAGTTGGGGCTACGCATGGCGGCGGAGGTTGGCATGGGGCGGCCGCGGGTTCAATCGGGGTGTGGTGGCCGGGTGGTTCCGGACGAGTCGGACGGCTTGCCTCTCCCGGTCGGAATCCTGATATAGTGAAGTTAGGAAGGTTGGTGGCGGACGGACTTCTCGCCAACCCGGTCAGATCCGGAAGGAAGCAGCCGTAACGAGTTTCGGTCCGGGTCGCTCGCCAGCCTTCCGCCGCATCCCAGGGGAGCCCCGGCACCCCAGTTCGATCCGGGCCTCATGAACGATCAACAAGATGCATTCGACAAGCCGTCGGCGGACCCGCCGCCGGCTGCCGAGACGCCGCTCCCGACAGAGCCCGGTTCGGGACGCGAAGGGGTCGACGGCAATGCCGACGCCGCACCGGTCTACCGGGTTCTGGCGCGCAAATACCGCCCAACCAGTTTTGACGAGCTGATCGGCCAGGACGCGCTGGTCCGGACCTTGACCAATGCGATCCGGACCGACCGCATCGCCCAGGCCTATATGCTGACCGGCGTACGCGGGGTCGGCAAGACGACGACCGCGCGGATCATCGCCCGCGCCCTGAACTGCATCGGGCCGGACGGCACGGGCGGGCCGACGGCCGAGCCCTGCGGCGTCTGCGAGCATTGCACTGCGATCGCCGAGGACCGCCATGTCGACGTGATCGAGATGGACGCGGCCAGCCGGGCCGGGGTGGGCGAGATCCGCGAACTGATCGACGGCGTGCGCTACAAGCCGATCAGCGCGCGCTACAAGGTCTACATCATCGACGAAGTCCACATGCTTTCCACCCAGGCCTTCAACGCCTTGCTGAAGACCCTGGAGGAGCCACCGGAGCATGTGAAATTCGTCTTCGCCACGACCGAAATCCGCAAGGTGCCGATCACCGTTCTGTCGCGCTGCCAGCGCTTCGATCTGCGCCGGGTCGACGCCGAACTGCTGGCCGCCCATTTCGGTCGGATCGCCGAGGCGGAGGGCGCGGCCCCGACCCCGCCCGCCCTGGCCCTGCTCGCCCGCGCCGCCGACGGCTCGGTGCGCGATGGGCTCAGCCTGCTCGATCAGGCGATTTCGACCTTTTCGGACGGGCCGATCGAGGAAGATCAGGTTCGCGGCATGCTCGGCCTCGCCGACCGGACGCGCATCTTCGATCTGTTCGAAGCGCTGATGCGCGGCGAGATCAAATCCGCGCTGGATGAATTCGAGGGCGCCTACCGCGACGGGGCCGATCCCCTTGTCGTGATTCAGGACCTGATGGAACTGGTCCACTGGGTCACGCGCGCCAAGTTGGTGCCCGCGCTGCTCGACGATCCGGTGACGCCCGAGGCC
>JABIRQ010000064.1 GCA_018699755.1 Rhodospirillaceae bacterium
CAGGACAGCGCGGCCGGGCCGGTCGCCTCGAAGCCCGCGCCGTCCTCGATTCCGGCAAAAGGCCATATGGCGGGATCGAGCCGCAGGGCCGCGACCTGGAGCGCCGGCCCCGCCACGATACGCGAGAGTGCCGCCGCCCCATCCGCGGCCGAAAGGCCGGTGGCCCCCTGGATGTGCAGCGCCGCGCGCGCCGCATCGGTTGCCAATTCGCCGACATCCCAGAATCCCCAGTCGATCACCCGCACCGGCCAGGGCGCATCCGCTGCGATCCGATGGGCGCGGGCCGCCGCCGCGGCGCAGGCCGCCGCGTAATGGGCGCGCCCGGTATTGCCCGCATAGATCTGCGCCGAGGAGAAGACGACGAAGGCGTCGAGCGGCTGGTCGCGCAGGGCCTCGGCCAGGATATCGAGCCCCTCGACCTTCGGCTCCCAGATTGCGGCCAGATCGTCGTCGGAAAGGGCGGACAACGCCCGCTCGCTGTAGGAGACCGCGCCGTGGATGACGAGATCGAGTCCGCCGAACATCCGGACCGCCTCGGCCACGGCCTCACGGATCGAAGCCGCGTCGGTCACGTCGCCGCGCAGATAGACCGCCTCACCGCCCGCGTCGCCCGCTGCCTGGATCGCACCGGCGATTGCCGCATCCGCCTCCCGCCGGCCGACCAGGGCCACGCGCGCATGCGCGCCGCGCGCCAGTTCGACCGCCAGTTCCCTGCCGATCTGCCCGCCGCCCCCGGCGATCAGCACGCGCAGCCCATCGCGCAAACCGCCAGCCTCGGGCGAAAAGGTGAGAGGATGAAGCACCCGCCGGAAGCCAGCACCGCCGCGCAGGGCGAAGTCGGGAACAGGATTGGCGCAGGGCGCGGCAAGGACCCCCGCGACATCCCCGTCCGAATCCAGATCGATGCAAACGGCCTCCGCCCCGGGCCATTCGTGCAGTGCCGATCGCAGGAAGGCGCTCAGCCCGGCCTGAACCGTCTCGATATCCTCGCCCGGCAGCACGGCATGGCCGCGCCGGGTGACGAGGCGCAGGCGCAAGCCCCGCACTGCCTCGCCGCGCGCGCGGCCCAGGCTTTGGAGCAGCCGCATCAGATCCGACAATGCATCCGCGCCGCCCGGCAGCAGGACGATTTCGTCCGGCGCATCGGCCGTCGCCGCGACGGCGTCTTCCCATGACAAGACATGCGCCGGCCGGTGTTGCGCCAGCCGTTCGGCGCAGGCTTCGCGCGACGCATCGGCCACGATCCAGACGATGCCGGCGCTATCGTCCACAGCCGCACGCAGCGGTGTCCGCCGCCAGCGCGGCAGAAATAGGAAATCGCCCGTATCGCCGCCGGCCTCCGGCGCCACCGTCACGGGCAGGGGCGCCTGCATCGACCTGTCGAAGGCGGTCGTCGTGACCCAATAGCTCTGGCGCTCGAAGGGATAGGTCGGCAGCCCATGCAGCCGTCTCGGCGGGGCGGTCTTTCGCAGCGCGCGCCAATCGACGGACTCGCCTGCCAGGAACCGTTCCGCCGCAGCGACAAGTTCGGCGGGACCTTCGATCCGAAAGGCCTCGCCCGCGAGAAAAGCCGAAAGCCCCTCCGCCACCGCGCCGAGATCGGCAGCGATGAAGGCCAATCGTTCCACGAACTCCGTCCGCCCGACCTGAAGCGTATGCGCTAGGGCCGCGATTTCGCCGGCCGCCGATCCGCCCGCGCTCCCTGCCAGGTCACGCGCCAGGGCCGCGATGGTGCCGCTCCGCCCAATCAGGTCGCTTGCCAGCGGCCGCTCGAGTCGGGATTCGATATCGGCCTGCCAGGCAGCCAATCGCGCGCCGGAGAGGCCAAGCCCCTCCCAATCCTCGTCGGCGTCAATCGCCTCCGCCCCGACACCGAGAATGCGCCCCGCCGCCTCAGTCAAGGTCGCAACCAAGTTCGCGAGAGGAGCCGCAGCCAGCTCCGGCGTGGTGTCCTGTTGGTCGATCCATTGCCCGAGGTCTCGGGCGCGTTGCCTGAGGGCGTCCTGGCTGCGCGCGGAGAGGACGATCAGTTCCGGGCCCGCGGTCGCGGTCGGTTCGGCGGCCCGCTCCGGCGCCTCGGCGATCACCAGATGCGCGTTCGTGCCCCCCGCCCCGAAGGACGACAAGCCCGCGATCCGCCTGGGGGTCGTCGTCGCCCATTCCCCCCGGGCCGTCTGCACCCGGAACGGCGTACCATAGATCGCAAGATGCCGGTTCGCGGGCTCCGCATGCAGGCTCGGCGCAAGCTCCTTGGCTTCAAGCTGCAACAGGACCTTCGTCAGGCCCGCAATCCCAGCCGCCGATTCAAGATGCCCGATATTCGACTTCACCGAGCCCAGCGCACACCACGGTTCGTTCGCCGTCTTCCCGAAGGCCGCTTTCAGCCCCTCGACCTCAATCGGATCCCCCAGCGCCGTCCCCGTCCCGTGCGCCTCCACATAGCTCACCTCCTGCGGGCTCACTTTGGCTTCCGCCAGAACCCCCTGGATCAGATCCCCCTGGCGCTCCGCCGAAGGCACCGTGTAGCCCGCCGTCTTGCCCCCATGGCTCACACCGCTCCCCAGGATCACCCCACGGATCGGGTCGCCGTCCTCTATTGCCCTGTGGAGCGGCTTCAGCAGCGCGACCCCCACCCCCTCCCCGGGTACATAGCCGTCGCCTCCGTCCCCAAAGGCCCGGCACTTCCCGTCCCGCGACAGCATCCGCCCCTGCCCCAGGAACTGGTATTTCGACGGATGCAGGGTCAGGTTCACCCCGCCCGCGAAGGCCAGTTCGCATTCCCCCCGCCGCAGGCTCTCGATCGCCAGATGCAGCGCCGTCAGCGACGAAGAGCACGCCGTGTCCAGGCTCAGGCTCGGCCCGTGCAGGTCCAGCACATGGCTCAGCCGGTTCGCCACCGACGAGTTGAACGACATCGGCTGCAGCCAGTTCCCCGCCTGCGCCGCCGCAAGCCCGTAAAGCTGGTACTGGCTCCACATCACCCCGGCATAGACCCCGACCTTCCGCCCCTTCACCGCATCCCGCGACAGCGCACCGTCCTCCAGCGCCGACCACGCCGTCTCCAGGAACAGCCGCTCCTGCGGGTCCATCACCCGCGCTTCCCGCGGCGATATCCCGAAGAACAGCGGATCGAACAGATCGATCCCATCCAGGAACCCGCCCCAGCGCGACCAGCTCGTCCCCGGCACCTCTCCCTCGGCATCGAAGTACGCCCGGTGGTCCCACCGCTCCGGCGGCACCTCGCTCACCCCGTCCACGCCCTCCACAAGGTTCCGCCAGAAGGCCCGCAGGTCCGACGCCCCCGGATAGCGCCCCGCCAGCCCGATCACCGCGACGGCGTCTGCGGCGGGCGCGACTGCGGTGGGCGCGACTGCGGTGGGCACGCCTGCGGCGGGCGTGATCGTGGCGGGCCTTACGGGTTCGGGTCTTGCGGGTTCGGGATGGGAGGGCCGTGCGGCGGGGGCTTCCAGGCCCAGCGCCGCGCGCAGGCGCTCCGCTTCGCCATGCAACACCACCAGATGCGCCGCGTCCTGGCCCAGAGCCGCCCCGAAGGCTGCCAGGCCGGCATCCGCGTCCAGCGGCGCCAAGCCGTGGCGCGAACGCAGGGCTTCCGCATCTTCGCCCGCCGCCATGCCCCCGCCCATTCCCCGGTTCCAGAGCGGCCAGCCCAGGGCCAGACTGCGCCCAGGGCCATTCCGCTCCGCCGCGAAGCCCGCAAGCCAGCCATTGGCGTAGCCATAGGCCCCCTGGCCGGCATTCCCCAGACTCCCCGTCGCCGAACCGAACAGCACGAACCGCTCCAGCGGGTCGTCCCGGGTCAGTTCGTCCAGATGCTTCGCGCCTGCGACCTTCGGCGCCAGCACCTCTTGGACGGCCGTCGCGCTCGTCCGCCCCGCCAGGCCGTCGCGCAGCACCCCGGCCGCGTGGATCACCCCCGTCAGCGGGCCGAGCCGGCTCCGCAGCGTGTCCAAGGCCGTCTTGAGCGAAGCCCGCTTCGTCACGTCGCCCTGCGCGAAGGCGATGCCTTCGGCTTCGAGCTCCGTCGCCAAGTCCGGATCGGGCGCGCTGCGGCCGATCAGGCCGACCTTCGCGCCCCGCGCCGCCAGCGCCCGCGCGAAGATCAAGCCCAACCCGCCCAGGCCCCCGGTGATCGCCCAGACACCGCCTTCCGGCAGGGCTTGGGGCTCGGGGCGCGTCTCGGCGAAGCCCGCTTCCTCCCGCACCCCGTCCCCGTGGCGCACCGACCGGAAGCCCTTGGCCGCCCGGCGCAGCTCCGCGATCACCCGTTCCGGGCTCACGCCTTCCAGTGCGACCAGGCGCAGGCCCGGACGCTCCCGCGCCACGCTTGCCAGCAGACCCGCGAGGCCCAGGCCTTCCGGCCCGCCCTCATGGGCCACCGCCAGGGTCGCTTCGCGCGGCAGACCGCTCGCCAAGGTCAGAAGATCGGCGGCATCCGACTCGCCCGACCAGGCGAACAGCGCCGCGGAGGCGTCCTCGGGCGTGTCCGTCCACTCGCCCGGCCAGGACGATGCGACCGCGTCCGATCCGTCGCCCACCGCCAGCAGCGCCCCCGGCGCCGAGGCGCCCGCACCCAGCGCCTGCTCCCGCCACACCGGGTGCAGGTACAGCGTCTCCACCGGCGCTTGCGAGGCCGGCACTACGGCCGCCGGCTCCGACACCGCGCCACCCGACGCGAGAAGCTCCCCCACCCCAGCCCGGTGCTCTTCCCACAGATACCCGGCAAGGCTCCGAACCGTGCTCCGCTCGAACAGCAAGGTCGGGTAAAGCTCCAACCCCAGGCCCCGCTCCAAATACCGCACAGCCTCAAGCAAGTCCGTGCTGTCCAGGCCCAAATCGTAAAAACCGACCTCGAGGTCCTCGACACTGACCGTTCGGCCAAGAACGGAGCCGAAATAGGACGCGAGGAATGTCTCGACAGCCGCCTGGCTTGAGATCGCCGCGCCATCCCCGCGCGACGCGGGCGATACGGGCATCGCGGGCCGCGTGGCCTTCCCGGGAACGACGCGTTTCACGGGTGGCGTCAGGCCAGTGGCATTCCGGATCTGTTTGGCGCAAAGCCGCTCGACTCGGACGAGGGTCCGCCCGGCCGGATCGCAAAGCACGTAGTCATGGAAGAGAAGATCGCCGCCCTCGTCATTCGCGGGGTCGTGTGTCACCCGGACCAGCACGGGCCCCTCGACCGGTCCGACCAGGATCACCCGTTCGATGGAGAGCGGGATATAGGGTTTCGTGATCCGCGCCGGATCGCGGAAGACGAAGGGCACGAGGGTCGCCGTGTCGAGCACCGCCGGATGGACGATATAGTCGGTTTCGTATTCGGCCGCTTCCAGCGTCAAGGCCAAGCTGGCTTCGGCGGCACTCGCGGTCTTGCGGATTTCGCCCGTCATCCGCATCCGCGCCGCGTGATCGATCTCGACGGCCCGGGCGCGGGCATAGACCTCGTCCATCGCCAGCACGGCCACACCCTTCGCATCGAAAGGTGCGGGATTGCCGGCCTCGTTCCCCGCCCATCCGAAATGGACGCGGCAACGGAAATTCTCGCTCCATGCGGCTTCGGCCCGATCCTCGATCCGGCTGCGCGCGACCACCTCCCAGACATTGTCGCGCGCGGTAGCTTCGATGACGATGCGCCGGGTCTCGCCTCCGGCCAGGGCGACGGCTTCGGAGAACAGAACGTCGCGGATCTCGACCCGAGTCGGGTCATAACCCTTGGCGTCCAGCAACCGCCAGACCATGTCGAGGAACGCGACGCCCGGCATGATTCGCACGCCGTGCACCCGGTGATCGGCGACCACGAAATCCTCGGCCTGGAGCCGCGTCGCGAAGCGCAGAACCTCGGTCATTCCGCCGCCTCCGCCGGAATTTCCTCGAGCGCCAGCACGCGCGGCCGCGCCGCGACAACCGTTTCGTCGCCCCATAGGGTCGGCGGGCCGAATTCCCCTCTGTCGATCCAATAGGGTTTTCTGTCGAAGACCTGCGGTTGGAGGGCCTGTCTCGCGGCGGCGGCGCGGTCGATGCCGGCGTCGGAGACCACCAGATGCACATTCGTCCCCCCGAAGCCGAAGGACGACACCCCCGCGCGCCGG
>JABIRQ010000306.1 GCA_018699755.1 Rhodospirillaceae bacterium
CGGCGGGCCGAGATCGCCCGCCTGTTCGCCCGCGACTCGGTCGAGGCGATCATGGCCGCCCTGGCGGCCGAGGACACGGATTGGGCCTCCTCCGTCCGCAAGGTCATGGCGGCCAAGGCCCCGCTCAGCCAGAAGGCCACCCTGCGCCAGCTCGCCCGGGGCGCGACCCTGGAGTTCGAGGATTGCATGGTCATGGAATACCGGATGAGCCAGGCGGCGATGGCCGCGCCAGACTTCTACGAAGGCGTGCGCGCCGCCGTGCTGGACAAGGACCAAAAGCCGGCTTGGAAGCCCGCCACCCTCGAAGACGCGACCGAAGCCATGGTCGACGTCTGGTTCGCCCCGCCGCCCGAAGGCGATTTGGCGTTCGACGACTGACGACTCCCAATCGCTAGTGCTTTTGCTAGTCTTGGTTGAACACGCCAAGCAGGGGAGTGGCGTCATGTCCGACGAGTCCGTGGTCCAGCCGGAACGGCAGGTTCGCTGGGACGGCACGACCGTCGCCCCCGGCGACGTCGTCGCCTTCGACGGTCGCCGGGCTCCGTTGTTCCGCCTCGTCCTCAAGAACATCGTTCTGACGATTCTGACCGTCGGGATCTACCGCTTCTGGGCCAAGACGGCTGTGCGCCGCTGGTTCTGGCGCCTTATCTCAATCGCCGAGGAGCGGCTCGAATACACGGGCAAGGCCAGCGAGCTCCTCGTCGGTTTCCTGATCGCCATGTGCATCCTGCTGCCGTTCTTCGCCGTGACCAGCATCCTGGAGCAGATGGCGAGCACCAGCGTCGCGGGCACGATCGCCGCGCAAGTGGTCTATTTCCTCGGGTTGTTCCTGCTGATTCAGGCCGCGATCTTCCGCATGCGCCGCTACCGCCTCACCCGGACCATGTGGCGCGGCATCCGCTGCGGCCTCGACGGCAGGACCTTGGACTACGTGAAGGCGGGCGTGGGCTATTGGCTGCTGGTGATCGTAACACTAGGCTTCGCCTATCCCTGGATGCGCGCGGGCCTCAGCCGCCATTTGATGACTCGAACGCGGTTCGGGGCACAGAATTTCGGTTTCGAGGTCACCGCTCGCGCGCTTCTTGTCCACTGGGCGCCGGTCGCCTGGGTCTGGCTGGGCATTCTCGGTTGCATTGCAATCGGCTGGGCATCGGGCGACCCTTACCCCCAGGGTCCGATCAATGAGATCGCCGGTTTCACCGGCTTGGCAATGATCCTGTTGCTGGTCGCTCAGATCCCTCTTTACGTACGTTACCGAGTGCGCGAATTCCGCATTTTCGCGGCAGGGACATCGCTGGGCGAGGTTGGGTTCGAATCTGATCTGCGGGTGAGTCAGATAATCTGGCTCTACCTTGGTGCCGGGCTACTGCTTCTCCTCGTGATCGGCTTTCTTGCGATTCTCGCCGGTGGCTTCCTTGTCGGGCCTATGGGATCTAGCCCAGCGGGGCCGGAGGCCGGCCTTGCGTTTCTGCCCGTGTTCTTCGTCGTCCTTATTGGGCTGGTCGTGGCGATGCCAATCATCAACCTGGTTATCATCCAGTTCGGCCTCGCTCGCGCCGTTGCAGGATCCGTTAAGATCCGCAACCTGCCCGCCGTGGAGTCCATTATCCAAAGCACGGAAGCCACGCCCGGCCATGGCGAAGGTCTCGCCGACGCTCTCGACCTGGGCGACTTCTAAGGCGTGTTGCGCTTTCCCGCCCGCTACAACGATGGCGTCACCGCCCGCACGCGGATGGTCGAGGCAGTGTTGGAGGCCGACGCCCTCGTCGTTCTCGAGCGGGATGGCGGCGCGGAGCTCGACCGCTGGCCGCGCGCTTCGGTGCGGCTGCTCGACCGACCGAACGAGACTGGCGACAAGCGGCTGACCGCTGGGGCGGGCGATACGGCGCGGCTGATCGTCGCCGACGACCGGGTGATCGCGGCCCTGATGGCGGCCCTGCCCGAGCTGCGCCGGGCCGAGCGGGGGGACCGCCGGACGGTGCGCCGGGTTTGGGTCCTGGGCATCGGCGCGATCGTCTCGATCCTGCTTATCCTCTTCGTCTTCCTGCCCCATCTCTCCGGCGCGGTCGCCTCGGCGGTGCCGGACTCCGTGGCGCGTGAGTTGGGCGAATCGACCTTCGAGAGCATGGCCGATTTCGCCGCCCTGGGTGGCGGGCGGGAGGCGCCGGCCTGCACCGCGCCGGCCGGGCGGGAGGTTCTGGACGGGTTGGTC
This sequence comes from Rhodospirillaceae bacterium, assembly GCA_018699755.1. GTDB lineage: Bacteria > Pseudomonadota > Alphaproteobacteria > CADEGL01 > CADEGL01 > JABIRQ01. The sequence goes on from JABIRQ010000306.1 coordinate 2,213, forward strand.
CGGCGGCTCGCCGCCGCCTCGGACTATGACGGGCCGCTCGAGGTGCGGGTGCTCGACTGGAGCCTCGTCAATGCCTTCGCTCTGCCCGGCGGCATCGTCGTCCTCACCGACGGCATGATCGAGTTCGCCGGGAGTCCCGAGGCCTTGGCCGGGGTGATCGCCCACGAGATCGGCCATGTCGCGGGGCGCGATCCCTTGCGCGCGATGGTCCAGGCCGCCGGGGTCTCGGTGATCCTCGGCCTGCTGATCGGCGACGTGACCGGCGGCGGCGCCCTCGTCCTGGCCAGCGAGACCTTGATCAATGCGCGCTACAGCCAGGCGGTCGAGGAGGTGGCCGACGGCCATGCGGTCCGCACCCTCAACAGCGCCGGGATCGACGCCCGGCCCCTGGCCGATTTCTTCGAACGGCTGCTCGGCGACATGGCCGAGCTGGAGGAGGCACTGCGCATCATATCGACCCATCCGCCCTCGGCCGAGCGCGCGGGCGTCATCCGGGCAGCGGCGGGCGCCCGGGGAGGCGCCATGACGGCAGCGGAATGGGCCGCCCTCCAGGCGATCTGTACCCAATAGGCGGGCACGCGCCGGCGCTGGTATAGTTCGGAGGAGAGACGGCAAGGGAGCGGGAACCATGGCGCGGATCGGTTTCATCGGTGTCGGCAACATGGGCGGGCCGATGGCCCGCAACCTGATGAAGGCGGGCCACGCCGTGTGCGCCTTCGATCTGGACTCGGACAAGCTGGACGCGGTCGTCGGTGCCGGGGCCGAAGCCGCC
>JABIRQ010000124.1 GCA_018699755.1 Rhodospirillaceae bacterium
CATCCGTGACGGCGATCTGCGGGCTCAGTCCCCGTCCGCCAAGATCGGCGCAGCCGCTTTCCTTGGAGAAGACGCCGTCCGAGATCGAGGCGGATTCGATCTCCATGGCCATGGCGGGGGCCGCCGCGACGAACGCGAGCGCAAGCCCCGCGACGATCAGAGCGCGCAAATCCATGAACCGTTCCTCCATGCTCGGGCGCCCGGACGGGCGCGGTCGATAAAGGTATCGGAGAGCCGCGCGAACGCCTAACCGGAGAAGCGCGGCTCGGCCAGGCCGCGCACGCCGGGTTCGGCCACGAACAGGCCGCCCGCTTGAGGCTGGTCCTTCCGGTCCGCCTCGGTCAGGCGCTGGGACGCGGTCGTGATGTAGAGGCGGTCCAGATCGGGGTCGCCGAACGCGACCATGGTGCAGGCCGCGACCGGCACATCGATGCGCCCGATCTCGCGCCCGTCCGGAGCATGGCGCACCACCCCCCAGCCGCCGTAGCGCGCGCTCCAGTAGCAGCCTTCCTCGTCGACCGCGGCGCCGTCGGGCCGGCCCTCTTGCCCCGCCGTGTCGATGAAGACCCGCTTGTTGGCAATGGACCCGCTTTCGAGATCGAAATCGTAGGCGTAAACGGCGAAGCGGCGGGTGTCGGCGTGGTAGAGCACCCGGTCGTCGGGGCTGAAGGCCAGGCCGTTCGAGACGATCACCTCGTCCACCATGCGGGTGCAGCGGCGGTCCGGATCGTAGCGGTAGAGCGCGCCGTCGGGTGCCTGCAGGGTCTCGTCCATGCTGCCCGCCCAGAAACGTCCGGCGCGGTCGCAGCGCCCGTCGTTCAGGCGAGTGTCGGGCTTGTCGGGCTCAGGGTCGTGGAGTGGCTCGACCGCTCCCGTTTCGAGATCGAGAAAGAAGAAACCCGCCTGGCCGGCCGCGATCACCCCGCCCCGTTCGCGCAGGGCCAGGCAGCCGACCGGCGCGGGCACCGGCCAGGACCGATTCTCGCCCGTCGCCGGGTCGTAGCGGTTGATCGAGGGGGCGTAGATATCGGTCCAGTAGAGGGCCTGCTCCTCCGGGCACCAGACCGGCGATTCGGCGACCTTGGCCTTGGCATCGAGGATGCAAGAGACCTCCGCCATCCCGGCCCGCCTCAGATGCCGGCCTGGATCGCGCGTTCGATATGCCCGGCGCGCTCGGCCCGCGGCACGTCAGCGCTCTCGAGCACGATGGCGGCGACGGCGCGGCCGATCTCGGCGAGCTGGGTCATCTCATCCCGATCGTTGGCCAGCGGCTTCACCAGCACGGTGTCGTGGCTGAAGCTCGGGATCACGCCGTCGGGCCCGGCCGGCAAAGGCGCGACCCGTTCGCCCTCCCCCACCGCCCGGATGGCGCGGCGAAGCTGGCGGCGCAGAAGCTGGATACCGACATCGGTCGTGCCCAGATTCTCGACCGCATGCACCGCGACGGGGCGCTGAGAGACCTGGGCGTCCCAGTCTCCGGGGTTGCGCTGGCGATCCTGGTAACTCCCCTCCGGCTGCTGGCCGGCAAAATCGACCTTGCCCATGCCCATGTCTTCGTTGCGAGTGCGGCCCGAGGGATCGACCAGATCGTTGACGTGCCGCCAGCCGACGGTCAGGCAATGGGTGTCGTCGACCGGCACGATCCAGCGGCCGATGGCGGGCGGGGTGAAGTACTTCTCGCGCTTGCCGTCTTCCCAGGTCGCGCCGAACTGGCAGAAATTGGGCGGGACGGCGTCGATGTTGCGCACCCAGACATGGTCGCCCCAGCGGCGCGCCGCGGTCGACATGACGCCGATCCGGGTTTCCTGGAATTCGAGGAAGGGCAAGGCGCCGAAAACCTCGGCGAACTGGACCCCGCTCATCCGCGTGTGCAGGAACACGCTGTGAATCGGGTCCATGCCGTTCTCGTGAACCTGCAGCCAGTTGCATGCGAAGGGCAGGTAATAGGGCACGCGCTCGTTGCCGGGCACGACGAAGGAATCGAAGACCGGGAAATCCGGCTTCTCGGCCGGCGGCCCCATATAGGCGAAGATCAGCCCGCCTTCCTCGTGGGTCGGATAGGCGCCGTGGAAGACCCGTTCCTTGAGCTTGCTTCCCGCCGGCTCGCCCGGAGTCTCCAGCACCGTGCCGTCGATGTCGTAGACCCAGCCGTGATAACAGCAGGCGAGGCCGCACTCGGTGACCACGCCGAACTCAAGGGAAGCGCCGCGGTGGCTGCAATGGCGGTCGAGCAGGCCGAGCCGGCCACCCTTGTCCCGGAACAGCACCAGGTCTTCGCCCAGGATGCGCACCGGCACCGGCAAATCGCGGACCTCGCTCGACAGCATGACCGGGTGCCAGAAGCGCCGGAAATACTCGCCCGCCGGCGTTCCGGGGCCGGTTCGGGTCAGTTCCGCGTCGTCGTCGGGCAATTGCTTGGCGTGATAGCCGCCAAATGGAACGGGTCGTCTCAGATCCGTGGCCGTCATCTTCTCCCCCTCCGGGTCAGCGCCCAAGTCAGCCGATCGGGTTCATGCTAGCAGCGACGGCGCGCGGCACAAGGCGGAGGAGGCCCGGGCGATCCGAATGACATGCCGAGTCGGAGGTCTCGGGCCGGGCGAGATGGCCATGTCCCCGCCGCCCCCCTTCCTTTCAGCGTCTCAATCCCGCACCAACCAATAGTGCATCAGGGCCGTCGTGGCCTGGGGGCGTTCCATGGTCGGGAGATGGGCGCAGTCCTCGATATAGACGAGGTCCGCGCCGGGGATGGCGGCGGCCAGTTCCTCGCTGTGCTCGGGCGGCAGCAGGATGTCTTGGCGGCCGCAGATCGCCAAGGTCGGGCAGCGGATCTCCCCGAGATGGGGCCGCGAATCGATGCGCGCGGCGTTGGCCTTCTGCTGGCGCAGATAGGCCTCGAGCCCGACCCGCTTGTTCATCGCCATGACATCGGAGCGCAGGGGCTCTTCCTCCAGCCGGTCGGGATGGATGAAGACGGGCAGCATGCGACGGGTGCTGCCCTGGAAATCGCCCTTCTGCGCCAGATCGACGAGATCGGCGCGGCGTTTCGCCTGTTCGGGCGTATCGGCGCGGGCGGAGGTGTCGAGCAGGCAGAGCCTCGTCACCCGCTCGGGCGCGATGCGCATGACGGCCAAGGCGAGATAGCCGCCCATGGACAGGCCGGCCATGGCGAAGGGGCCCGGCGGCATTTCGTCGAGCAGGCGCTGGGCGATCGCGTCGGGGTGGTCGTCGAGGCTGTGGCGGCCGACATGGACTTCCGCGACATCACCCAGATGGTCGATCTGATGGCGCCAGAGTTCGGCGTCGCACAGGGTGCCGGGAATGAGCAGAAGGCGGCGGTCATTCATGGCGAGGCGTCATCGAATCCGGCCGAAAGACGGCGGCAGACTGGATTGCCCGGACTTCGCCGGGCAATGACGGTTGAGAGGAATTGCCGCGATCGACTCTCGTCCTTTCCGTCATCCCCGGCGCAAGTCTCCACGAGTCTCTGGGGCATCCGGTCCCAGGAAAAGCAAACTCATTTCAAGTTCATTTGATCAGCCCGCTCAGGTCCTTGAAGACCGGGGTGCCGGCCTGGCCCATCCATTCGAACAGGACCATTTCGGTCGCCACCGGCTGGACCCCGGCGGCGCGCAGGCGTTCGAGCGCCAGGGCCTTGTTCTCGGGACGGCGCGCCGTGGTGGCGTCGGCGGCGACGAAAACCTCGAAGCCCCGCCCCGCCAGGCCCAGAGCGGTCTGCAAGACGCAGACATGGGCCTCGACCCCCGCGATCACCACCTGGCGTCGGTCGAGCGCGTCGAAACGGGCGGAGAGGCCGGGATCGGCGGCGCAGGAAAAATGGGTCTTCGAGGATTTGGCCTCGGCCGGGATCAGCGCATCGAGGGGCGGAACGGTCGGACCCAGCCCCTTGGGGTATTGCTCCGAGACGATCAGCGGCACGCCCAGGCGGTCGGCCGCCTTCAGCAGGATGGCGCAGTTTTCGACGACCGGCCCGGCCGCATCCATGGCAGGCAGCAGCTTTTCCTGCATATCGACCAGCAAAAGGGCCGCCCGCCCCGCCTCGATCAGTCCGCCGGGCATCCGATCCTCCGTTTCGCTTTCATGACATCTCTCCATGGGGCCGCTTGATTCCTTGCTTTTCTAACCCATCTCTGACACAAAGCAGACCCCCGGAGCTGCCGGGTGCTACGACTCCGAATGATCGGAGTCCGCCGACCAAGCCACGAGCAATATGAATTTCGACGATCTCGGCCTCACGGAGGCCACTCTTCGCGCGGTGCGCGAGGTGGGCTACGAACAGCCCACACCCATCCAGGAACAAGCCATCCCCTACGTCCTCATGGGACGGGATGTGCTCGGCTGTGCCCAGACGGGCACGGGCAAGACGGCGTCCTTCGTCCTGCCCATGCTGGATATCCTCGACTCGAGCCGGGCCCGGGCGCGCGTGCCCCGCTGCCTGATCATCGAGCCGACGCGGGAACTCGCCACCCAGGTGGACGAGGCCTTCATCGAATACGGCAAATACCACAGCTTCGAGAGCGCGCTGCTGATCGGCGGTTCGTCCATGGGCGACCAGGCCAAGCGGCTGGAACGCGACATCGACGTGCTGATCGCCACGCCGGGCCGCCTGCTCGACATGATCGAACGGGGCAAGGTGCTGATGACCGGGGTCAAGATCCTGGTGATCGACGAGGCCGACCGGATGCTCGACATGGGCTTCATCCCGGACATCGAGCGCATCGTCTCGATGATCCCGACGATCCGCCAGACCCTGTTCTTCTCGGCCACCATGCCGCCGGAAATCCGCAAACTGGCCGACGCCTTCCTGATGAATCCCAGGGAAATCTCGGTGGCGCCGCCGGCCTCGCCCGCGGCGATGGTCAAGGACCATCTGGTCATCGTCGGCGATCGCGACAAGCGCCGCGTGCTACACGAATTGTTGGCTCGCGAGGACGTGACCAACGCCCTCATCTTCTGCAACCGCAAGCGCGACATCGACGGTTTGACGACCTTCCTCAAGGGGCACGGCTACGACACCGCGGCGATCCACGGCGACCTGCACCAGTCCCAGCGGACCGAGGTGCTGGACCGCTTCCGCGCCGGCGATCTGCGCCTGCTGGTGGCGAGCGACGTGGCGGCGCGCGGCCTCGACATCGAGGGGCTGAGCCATGTCTTCAATTTCGACGTGCCGCAGAGCGCGGAGGATTACGTCCACCGCATCGGCCGAACCGGCCGCGCGGGACGCGGCGGCCGCGCCTTCACCATTGCGACGGCGTCGGACGGCCGCTATCTCGACGGCATCACCCGCCTGATCGGGCGCGAGATACCGCGTGTCCAGTCCGACGAGTCCGAAAATATCGAGGCCAAGGACGGCGGCGAGCGCCGGGGCCGACGCCGAAGCGGCGGCGGCAAGACGGAAACCGGGCCGAGCCGAGCGCGTGCTTCCCGGTCGGAGGCCGAGACCGCGGCCGAAGTGCAATCCCCCGCCGAAACCGACGCGGGGCCAGAGCCGGAAAGCGATAGCCCGGACAGCGATAGCAAGACGGAAAGCAGAGGTCGGCGACGCGGCGGCCGCTCCGGCCGATCGCGCGAGGCCCGTCAGGAAAAGCCTGAGGCGGCGGCGGCCGAGAACGACGATACGCGGGAACCCCGCGGCAGCCGGGTCGCCGAATCGAAAGACGAGGGCGAAACCGAATCCGCGCCGGACGAAAAAGCCGGCGGCCGCCAACGCCGCAGCCGGGGCGGACGAGGCCGGTCGGACAACGGCCGTCCGCGCGAGGAAGGGCGCCGCGAGGAGAAACCGCGCAAACGCGACGACCAGACCGACGGCGACAAGACGCGGGACAGCGACGACGAGGCCTCCGGCTTCGGCAGCCGCGAGGAAACCCCCGCCTTCCTGCTGCGCGGCCCGCGCTAGGGGATCGCGCGGAGGCGGGCAGATCGGTTAGGATCGTCGCCATGCAGACCATCTTCGTCCATGTGAAATGCGAATTGGGCCGGGCCTATGAGGTCGCGGATGAGGCCGCCTTGGGCGTGGAGCAGATCTCGGAAGTCTATTCCGTCTCAGGCCAATACGACCTGCTGATGAAATGCTATCTCGACGACGGCACCGATATCGGCCATTTCGTCACCGAGTCGGTTCAGCGCCTGCCCGGCGTGAAGGACACCTTCACCACCATCTGCTTCAAGGCCTTCGGCTGACCGGACCGCGCCGGGCTCTCCAGACCCGTATGGCGATGCGCCAGGGAGGGGCCGCGCGATGACCCCCGCGTTCAGTCGAGACGAACTCCTGCCGGCGGCGATGCCGAACTGGCGGTCCTTGCTGGCCGAAGGGGTCGCCGCGGGCCGCGCGACGAAACGCCGGCGCACCGCCTTCCATCGCCTGCACGACGTCACCTCGCAGCACGAATGGGCGTTGAGCCGCCGCGCCGCGGGACGGAGCCGCATCCTGGTCAATATCGGCATGCCCGATTGGAACCTGACCAAGGCCGCGCTGCGCGAAATCTGGGACAGTTTCGAGGCCGCCAGCCTGCCCCCGCCCGATGCCTATGAGCTGATCCTGGAGCGGCGCATGGGGCTGCCGGCGACACTCCGCGAGACGGCGCCGCAAGAGACCGGACCCGCGCTGTGGAGCGAAAGCGACTGGCTGGAACTCGGTCAGACCGTGCCGATCCAGCCCCAGGCTCCCCTCATCGGCTCGCCCGCAAGTTTCGAGAATACCCTTCTCGGCCTGGCCGCCGGGATGGACACCATGGGCAATTTTTCCAACTTCGTGAATCGCTACCCCTACTGGGACGACGAGGTCGCGCAGATCGCCAGCGTGGTGCGTGCGCTCGGCGCCGTGGCGGCCCACCGAGGGGCCGGCGTGGTCGCCGACTCCTATCTCGAGGACGGCCATTCCGGCGTCTTTGCCGATTTTCGTTCCATCGTGGGCTGGGCGATGTTCGAACGCCGCCTGGTCGAGGGCCTGTGCGGCGCGGCCTACGCGCCCGCCTTCGGCGGTTTGACATCCGACCCGTTCCTCCGCGCGGCCGTCTTTCGGGCCATTCAACGCACCGGCCCGGCGGACGCCTTGCTCGACGGCTACTGCCACGGCGACACGGTGGGACATGGCGACTCGATGGACCGGAACCTCGCCCGGTTCGTCAACGACGCCACGGTCAGCATGGCCGCCGATGCCCGATTCGGCTGGGGCGCCTCCTACTTGCCGACCCCGCTGACCGAACGCGAGCGAGTTCCCGGGACGGCGGATATCCTGGAGGTCCATCGCCTGACCCGCGCGCTGGAGCCCCAGGCCCGCGCGCTGGCTTCTCGATTCGACTGGCGCGAGACGGAGATTCTGGGCGAGGCCATCGCGGACGGGGCGCGAGCCTGGCGCGGCCGCCTCGACGAATATCTCGCCGCAGCCGGTATCGATCTCGGCAATCCGATGGAGCTGATGCTGGCGACCCGGCGCATGGGTGCGGGCGCGATCGAACACATCGGCCTGGGTCCGGAAGGGGCCTACGACCACCCGACGGAGCTGACCCGCCGGACGATGGAAGAGCG
>JABIRQ010000063.1 GCA_018699755.1 Rhodospirillaceae bacterium
AAATTGCCCTTGCCGATCATGGCGCCCGAGGCCGCCGTCTCGCGCACCTCGCGCGTCACTACGGCATCGGTCTGGTCGTGAATGACCGCGCCCTCGTGGTTGAGGACAACCCAGTCGCCCTCTTCCAGATAGGCGATCTGCCGGGTCAGCGGGGCCAGGGCCAGGGCGTCGGAGCCCAGGAACATCTCGCCATCGCCATAACCCACGGCCAGGGGGCTGCCCCGGCGCGCGCCGATCAGCAGGTCCTGCCGCCCAGCGAACAGCAGGACCAGGGCGAAGGCGCCGTGCAGGCGCGGCAGGGCGGCGGCGGCGGCCTCCTCCGGCGACATGCCTTGGTCCATGTTGTGGCTGATCAGATGGGCGATGGCCTCGGTGTCGGTGTCGCTCTCGAAGACCCGGCCTTCGGCCTCCAGCTCCGCGCGAAGCTCCTGGAAATTCTCGATGATGCCGTTATGGACGACGGCCAGCTTTTCGGTCGCGTGAGGATGGGCATTGCCCTCGGTCGGCGCGCCGTGGGTCGCCCAGCGGGTATGGGCGATGCCGATGGTGCCATCGAGCGGGTTCTCGCCGACCAGCTTCGCCAGGTTGACGATCTTTCCCTCGGCCCGGCGGCGCTCGATATGGCCGTTCACCAGGGTCGCGATGCCGGCCGAGTCGTAGCCCCGGTATTCCAGCCGCTTGAGCCCGTCGAGAAGCAGGGGCGCGGCCTTGCCCTTGCCGATGATGCCGACGATTCCGCACATGTGATCCTGGTCCCTAGCTGGAGGCTTTCTTGCGGGCTTCTTTTTCCTTGGCCTTGCGCGCCCGGAACTTGGACGCCCAGCCTTCGATATCCTTCTGGTCGCCGCGCGCGACGCTGAGCGCATCGGCCGGCACGTCGCGAGTGATCGTGCTGCCCGCGCCGACGATGGCGCCGTCGCCGATCTTCACGGGTGCGACGAGGGCGGAGTTGGAGCCGATGAAGGCTCCCGCGCCGATCTCGGTCAGGGACTTGGTGAAGCCGTCGTAATTGCAGGTGATCGTGCCCGCGCCGATATTGGCGCCCGCGCCGATCCGCGCATCGCCGATATAGCTCAGGTGATTGGCCTTGGCGCCGGCCTCGACCACCGCCGCCTTGACCTCGACGAAATTGCCGATATGGGCGGCCCGGCCGATCTCCGCCCCCGGGCGCAGGCGGGCGAAGGGGCCGATAATCGCCGCCTCGGCCACCGTCGCGCCCTCGATATGGCTGAAGGCCTTGATCGTCACGCCGTCGCCGATGGCGACGCCGGGACCGAAGAAGACATTGGGCTGGATGACCACGTCGCGGCCGAATTTCGTATCGTGGCTCAGCCAGACGGTCTCGGGGTCGAGCATGGTGACGCCGCCGGCCATGGCCGCGGCGCGCAACCGGCCCTGAAGAATGCGCTCGGCCACGGCCAAATCGGCGCGGGAATTCACGCCGACCAGTTCCTCGACCGGCGCCATGACATAGGCGCAGGGCAGGCCGCGCGCGCGCGCGATGGCGACGATGTCGGTCAGGTAGTATTCGCCCTTGGCGTTGTCGTCGGTGACCGCATCGAGCAGGTCGAACAGCACCGCGCCGTCGATCGCCATGACCCCGGAATTGCACAGGCCGATTGCGCGCTGGGCCTCGTCCGCCTCGCGGAATTCGACGATGGCGTCGAGCGCGCCGTCCGGCCCCGCGATCAGGCGGCCGTATTCGGCCGGATCCTCCGGCTCGAAACCCAGGACGACCACGGCGGGATGGGGCGCGGTCCGCCGCGCCGCAAGCATCCGCTCCAGGGTTTCGACAGTCAGCAGGGGGGTGTCGCCGTAGAGCACCAGGACATCGCCCGCGAAGCCGGCGAGCGCCCGGCGCGCGGCCTTGACCGCGTCGCCCGTGCCCTTCTGGTCCATCTGCAGGGCGGTCGGCAGGGGGGCGACGGCTTCGGTCACCACCTCCATCTCCGGGCCGACAACGACGACCGCGCGGCTCGCCCGGACCGCGTCCAGGGTCGCGATCAGATGGCGCACCATCGGCCGGCCGGCGAGCGGGTGGAGGACCTTGGGCAGGTCGGATTTCATGCGGGTGCCCTTGCCCGCGGCAAGGATGACGGCGGCCGTCTCTGTTTCGGTCATGGCGGGGCGATTGCCGTCTTGCTGTTTTCGCGCGCGGTTTCGCACAAGGAGACCATGGCACGGCGCATGGAATCGCGCCAAGTCACGAATTGTTAACAAGTCTTTCGATCCGAGTCCGTCGAGCGCCGTCGAGCGCCGGCCGGGTTCCTCGACACCCCATTCCTTGACACCCGGAGGGGCCGAGCCTTAAATCTGCGCCCTTCGGAGAGGGCGCGTAGCTCAGCGGGAGAGCACTCGTTTCACATGCGAGGGGTCGGTGGTTCAATCCCACCCGCGCCCACCACTCCCCGGATATCTGAATATACGGACCGGCTTCGCCATCGACGCCGGCAACAGCGGTGCGGCATCAATCGCGAAGCGGCGACGACCGTGCTATCCGCCGCTCGTCAAGGATTGCCGCGGATATTCGCGACCAAAATCCAGCCGTCCGCCTGACTGCCATCGGCCGCCCGATACTGGAAGCGACCCCAGTCGCCCGTCTTGGTCAAGAGGGTCAACGGGACATGGTTCGGCATGGCGACGGAGGCCGAACTGTCTCGCGGCTCCAAATGGAGCCGAACGTCGTTGTGCAGAGTGTACCAAGGCCCAGGGTTGCGGACCGGACTCGCGGGCTTCGACGGGTTCGCTTTCGTCGATCCCATCGATGTCGGGCCCGGCATCGCCGTTTGATTGGCCGCGCCCGAACCGTCGGCCACGCCCGTGCCTGGCTTGAGCGAAATGGAAATCGATTCGGGATAATCGTTCAGGGCGCCGGTCGAATAATCCGTGATGCAAAGATCGAACAGGAAACACCCCGCGACCCCCCAGCCCGTGGCGGAAGAATCGACCTTGAGCGTGGCAGTCTGATATCCCGGCGCCGTGCATTCCAGAAAGATCGCATTCCGACTTTTGTCTATCGTAACCGTGTTCGTTCCACCGGAAAGCGACGCGATCTTTATATCTTTGCGATTGACCGAACAATTCGCATTCTCCGGGGTCACATTGACCAGAATCTGCTGATCTGTCCCCTCGAATACCGTCGCGCAGCCTGCTATCGCAATCGCGACAAACAGCGCACACCATTTCCCGTTCTTCACTGGCATGTCCCCCGACATCCGCCCCCCCGATCCGATGACTCCATGCGTTGCGATCGGTTGAGTCAACCGAAGATTGAAATAAGTTTCCAACGGACACAGTAAGGTTCAGGACATCGGCGAACTGTCCGAAACATTTGGGACGCTCGCTCGCACCGGCGTCGGCGCATCGGCTAGAGTAAGTCTTAGTGCCAGCGGTTGATCAGGGCACGGATCTTGCTTCAGGGCCAGGACCGTTCATGCAATCCAACAAGGAGGCCGATATGCCCGAAAATACGGCGACCGACACCATCCACGACGACGATCTCGGAGACGAGGCACTCGACCGCACGGACGTGGGGAAGGCCGTGTGTGGAACCGTATGGTGTTCCTAGCCCCCGCGCTTGTCCCAAGGCCCGGTCCGGACCCTTTGTGGGCCGAACCGATGCCGCGGGCTCACTCAATTCTACACAGGAGGCCGATATGGCCAAAAATACGGTGACCGACACCATCCACGACGACGACCTCGGTGACGAGGCCCTCGACGAACTCAGTGGGGGGAAGTTCTCGGCCTGTTGGGCAGGTTAGGTCCTAGCCCCTGCGGTTGTCCCACGGCACGGTTCCGCTCCCTTGCGGGCCGAACCCGATGCCGCGGGGGCATAGCCTGGTTTAGCGGCCCGTCCCCATATTCGAAAGAGGTGGGGCGGGCCGTTTCGTTTGTGCCGACCCATGCGTCGGGAATAGCCTTCGGCGATACGAAGAACTCGGGGTGAATTGCCCCGGCAAGGCGAAAGGTCCCCTCAAGCCATGGATAGGCCATCCGAGTTTCCCCCCGTGCCGGACCAGGCCATCGGCCTGTGGCGCCGGGAGGTTAAGGAGATGGAAGACGGCAGTGCGGACCGGACGACCCGCGTGTTCTACGGGCAGACGCGCAATCTGTTCGTGGATATCCGCATCCCGATCGATCGCCCGGCGACCCCGCCCGGCCACGGCTTCGGGATCTATTCCCTGGAGGATCTGGCCAGGCTCGCGAAGCAGCAGGCTTTCGCCGGCCACGCCGTGATCGCGGACGGGCGCTGCACCTGGCACCGGTCCATCGACTATCAGCCGAGCACGGGCCGGCCCGATTCGAGCCTGGTCAGTGTCGAAGGCGACACCCTGCACGAGCGGGGCGACGCAAACTCGGTCACGGGCATGAATTTTTACGAGAGCTACCACCGGGAGTGCCGGGGCGAGGAAAGACGGCTGGCGTTTCGCCTGGAAGACTCTGACGGCACGCCGTTCGGAGACCGCGCCGCGCGCGATGCATTCCTGCTCGTGCTCGACGACCGGTTCTGGTTCGCCCGCGCCCGGGCCCGCAATCTCGGCACGGGGAAGTCGTTGCCCGACTTGGTCAAAGGGGCCGATGGAGACCGCGCCACCATCGAGGCCTGCCTCGATTGCGAAGTCTCGTTCGGCCGCCTGGGCAAGGACGAGGACGCTTGGCGGATTGAGCTCTCGACACTGCCATGGCGCGAAGGCGAACGCCTGTTTCCGCAGGGACAAGCCAACTTGGAAGCGGATTCTGGCCTGATGCGGCTGGACACGCCGGCAGGCTGTGCGACCTGGCGCGTGTTCGACACCAGCCTGAAAGACGACGCTATCGGCGCGCTGTTCAGCGCGTGATCCGCCGAGCGGCCGAGAGGCGCGGAGCGAACGTCGTATCCGCGCTCTCCCCGTAGCCCTTCCCGTCCAGCCTAGGCCTTCTTCCGCGCCGGCTTCGCCTTGCTCTTTCCCGCCGTCTTCTTCGCCGGCGCCGCTTTGCTCCTCGCCTTGGCACGGCCCGCGCTCATCGCCTTGCCGCGCGGGCCGGCGATGACCTTGAGGCCGCGGGGCAGGTCGGCGAAGCATTCCGCTCCTTTTGCGGTGATGCGAAAAGTTTCGCTCGATTCGAAGCCCCAGCCGTCCATCCACATGCCGAGGATCATGTGGAAGGTCATGTTGGTCTCGAGCACCGTCGGGTCCCCGGCGCGCAGGCTGGCCGTGTGCTCGCCCCAATCGGGCGGATAGCCGACGCCGGTGGAATAGCCGATGCGCGATTCCTTCACGATGCCGTAGCGGTCGAGCACCTTCTGCCAGGCGTCGGCCATCATGCCGCAGGTGTTGCCGGGCTTAGCCTGCGCCAAGGCCGCGTCCATGCCCTCAAGCACGGCCTCGTTCACGTCCAGGAGGTTCTTCGGCGGCTTGGGGCCGAGCCAGATGGAGCGCGCGAGCGGCGAATGGTAGCGCTGGCGCACGCCCGAACATTCGATATAGCTGGTCTGCCCGGCCTCGATGACCTGGTCGGTCCAGGTGAGATGCGAGGCCTGGGTCTGCTCGCCGACCGGGATGAAGGGCATGCAGGAGGGGTAGTCGCCGCCGAACTCGGCCGTGCCCGCGGCGACGGTGCGCAGGATGTCGCCCGCCGCGTCACACTGGCGACGGCCCGGGCGCATGGCCTTGTAATAGGCGCCGATCAGCGCCTCGCTCACCTTGCCCGCCTGGCGCATCAGCTCGATCTCGGCATTGGATTTCACCAGCCGGACCCAGTTCACCAGCAGGTCGGTTTCGACGATCTTGGCCCTGGGCAGGGCCTTGCCGAGCGCGGCCGAGGCGCGGGGCGTGAAATAGTAGCAATCGACCGGGAAGCCGACGCGCTTCCGGCCGAGGCCGCGGCGGGCCAATTCCTCGCCGACGAAATCCATGGGGTGCATCACCGGGTGCTGCACCATCACCTCGGGATAGGCGACGATGTTCTCGTCCTTCATCCAGCAGGTCAGCTTGGCCCCGCCGAAATCGACGCCCCGGCCGATCCAAATCGGCTCGCCGTC
>JABIRQ010000388.1 GCA_018699755.1 Rhodospirillaceae bacterium
CCTCACCCGGCCCTCCTGCGGCGCTCCACCCTCTCCCTATGGGAGAGGGATACCGAGGTTGCGGGCCGCTCGTCATGATTTGGCCGCGCGCCCTATGCCGTCAGCCGGGCGAGGGCCGAGTCGAGGGAGACTTCCTCGGTCTCTCCCGTCGCGCGGCACTTGAGTTCGACGGTGCCGGCCTTGAGGCCGCGCGGGCCGACGATGAGCTGCCAGGGCAGGCCGATCAGGTCGGTCTCGGCGAATTTCACGCCCGGCCGCTCCTCGCGGTCGTCGTAGAGGGTGTCGACCCTCGCGCCGCACAGCTTGGCATAGGCGTCCTCGCAGGCCGCGTCACAGTCCGCGTCGCCGGCCCGCAGATTGATCAGGCCGACATGGAATGGCGCGACCGCCTCGGGCCAGATGATGCCCTTCTCGTCGTGGGAAGCCTCGATGATGGCGGCCGGCATGCGCGAGACGCCGATGCCGTAGGAGCCCATATGGACCGCCATCTCGCCACCGTCCTGGGTCGTGACCTTGGCACCCAGGGGTTCGGAATATTTGGTGCCGAAATAGAAGATATGGCCGACCTCGATGCCCCGGCCGTGATAGCGCCGCGCCTCGGGCACCTGGCCCTCGAATTCCGCTGCGTCGTGCTTGTCGTCGGTGCGGGCGTAGAGGGTCGTGAAATGATCGACGACGTCCTGAACCCGCCCGGCATCCTCATAATCCACACCTGAGCCGAGAACGTCGTAGTCCAGGAATTCCCGGTCGCAGAACACCTCGCTCTCGCCCGTGTCGGCCAGGACGATGAACTCGTGGCTCATGTCGCCGCCGATCGGCCCGGATTCGGCTTCCATGGGGATCGCCTTCATGCCCATGCGCGCAAAGGTCCGCAGATAGGCCACGAACATCTTGTTGTAGGCGGCCTTGGCGCCGTCGAAATCGACGTCGAACGAATAATTGTCCTTCATCAGGAACTCGCGCCCGCGCATCACGCCGAAGCGGGGCCGCACCTCGTCCCGGAACTTCCATTGGATGTGGTAGAGCATCCTGGGCAGGTCGCGGTAGCTGCGGACCGAAGTGCGAAAGATCTCGGTGATCAGCTCCTCGTTCGTGGGGCCGTAGAGCATCTCGCGCCCGTGACGGTCCTCGATGCGCAGCATCTCCTTGCCGTAGTCGTCGTAACGCCCGCTCTGCTTCCACAGGTCGGCCGACTGGATGGTCGGCATCAGGACTTCCTGGGCGCCGGCCTCGTTCTGCTCCTCGCGCACGATCTGCTCGATCTTCTTGAGCACGGTGTAGCCCATCGGCAGCCAGGAATAGATCCCGGCGCTCGCCTGGCGAACCATGCCCGCGCGCAGCATGAGCTGGTGGGACACGACCTCCGCCTCGGCGGGGGTTTCCTTCAGGGTGGGCAGGAAATAGTGGGACCGGCGCATCGTATTCTGCCTTCGCAAAGCTGGGCTAAAACTGGCGTATTTCTCGTCGCGCCGTCCCTCGACGCTGGGTCCGACGCGGCGGCACTCTAAGCGTTGCGCCGTCTTGTCGCAACGCGCCGTGGCGAAAGGATGGCAAGTCCGGTGCGGGCGCGCCACAATCCGTTCCGACCGAATCCAGAGGAGCATGCCATGGCCCAGCACATCCTACCTTTCGCCCGCGCGGAATATCTCGACCGCCTGGCCCGCACGCGCGCGGCGATGGAAAAGGGGGGCATCGACCTCATGCTCGTCTTTTCGCCCGAGAACATCCTTTGGCTGACCGGCTATCAGGCCAAAGGCATCTTCTCCTTCCAGGTCGTGATGCTGCCGCTCGCCGGCGATGTCCGACTGGTCACCCGCGCGGTCGACGCCGGCAACGCCAGTTGCATGCCCGACGACGCGGTGATCGACGACTACGAGATCTACGGCGACACGGCGCCGCCGGTCGCGGTGGTCGCCGATCTGGTCCGCTCGGGCTATGCCGGCGCGCGCCGCCTGGGGGTCGAGAAGATCAACCCCTTCCTCGGCGTGGCCCGGTTCGACGCCCTGACCGCCGCCCTGGACGGCCACGAATTCGTCGATGCCAGCCTGCTGATCGACCGGGTTCGGCTGGTCAAGTCGCGGGCCGAGATCGAGTGTTTCCGCAAATCCGCCGCGATCACCGACGCGGCCATGCTGGACACGATCGCGGCGGTGCAGATCGGTGCCTCGGACCGGGAGATCGCCGCCGTCTCCTTGGCCAGCCTGATGCGCCACGGCTCCGACTACTGCTCAACCTGGCCAAACGTTATGGTCGGCTGGCGCGGCGGCCTGGGCCATGCCGCCTGGGACGGCACGGTGGTGGCCGAGGGCGAGCCCACGGTGCTCGAATTCGCCGCTTCCGTGCAGCGCTATCACGCGCCCGCCTTCCGCTCCGTCATTCCGGGCAAGCCCGAGCCCGAGATCGCTCGGGCGGCCGACTGCGTGGTCGAGGCGCATGACGCCGCGCTCGCCGCCCTGGGCCCAGGCAAGACCATGAACGATCTCGACTCGGCCGTGCGCAAGGTGGTGAAGGCGGCGGATTGCGAGCGATATGCCCATGGCCGCTTCGGCTATTCGCTCGGCCTCTCCTTCCCGCCGACCTGGGCCCAGTCCCTCTCGATCAACATCGTGCCCGGCTCGGACGAGACCTTCGATCCCGGCGTGCTGTTCCACGTCCTGGTCTATCTCCTGGAGCCCGCCACCTTTGGCGTGGCGACCAGCAACACCGTCCTGATCACCGAGACGGGCTTCGAAACCCTGACCAAAAGCCCGAAGGCGCCGATCTATATTTGACCGGAGCGACCGGGAAACAGTGCCCTTGTTCTAGCCGCCCAGCGCCTCGCGGCAGGCGGCTTCGAGCTCGGCCTGGCCGCTCGAATCGAGGGGCCGGCCGTCGAGATAGGCGCGACCGTCCTTGAAGGTCACCGTGCCGACAGTGAGGGTGCCGCTGGTGCCCTTGGATTCGATGGACGCCGCCTCCGCGTCGAGATCGGCGGCGTCGGTCGCGAGAGTGGCGGCGTCGGCCTCGTTGCTCGCCAGGGCCTGGGCATTGACCGCCTGATCGGCCTCGTTCTCGGCGACGGCCTGCGCGTTCAACGCCTTGCGTTCCCGCAGGTCGACATAGCTCGGGTCGTCGAAGGTGTTGTTCTCGAGCTGCTCCAACTGGGTCGAGCGGGCGGTGAGTTGCGCGGCCGTCGGGCTGGCCCCGCCGGTGTTGTCCACGATGGTCTGGGCCGCCGCCTCGAACGTCGCCAGGGTCGTCGCCTCCTCGGCCTCCAGGCCCGCCTGGGTCGTCGCCAGGCTCTCGGCCGTCGCGTCGAGGGCGACCTGGGCGGTCTGCAGGCTCGACCCCGCCTCGGCGTTGGCCGCGACATCCTGGGCCAGGGCTTCGCGGTCCTTCTGCAATTGCCGGCGGCGCTGGTAGTCGATCGGGTCGATCGTGATGTCGAAGGTGAAAGTCTCGGGCGGCCGCCATTGCAACCCGCCGCCGAGATCGGCGGGCGCGACCGCGCGGCCCTGGGCATCCTTGCCCGGCTGGAAGGCGACATCGGCCGCCGGCTGGTGGCGCACGACCTGGGCGCAGTCCGCACGGCTGACCTCGACCTCCGCACCAGCGACGGGCCACACGAACAGGAGGGCGAACAGGGCCAGGAGAATCGCGCGCAACATTGCCCCGTCAGCCTAGCCCCCGCCCCTTAACGAAGCGATAATGCCGCCGTCCGGATGGCGGGTGGGTGCCGTCCGGTCTTGGGGTCCGGGAGGCATGCAAAAGGGGGGATCGGCAGCGATGCTCGAATCCTATTTCAAGCTCGACGCGTTGGGGACCAACGTCCGCACCGAAATCATGGCCGGGATCACGACCTTCCTGACCATGGCCTATATCATCTTCGTCAACCCGAGCATCCTGGCGGCGGCCGGGATGGACCCGGGCGCGGTCTTCGTGGCGACCTGCCTGTCGGCCGCCATCGGCTCGGCGATCATGGGTCTCTACGCCAACTACCCGATCGCCCAAGCGCCGGGCATGGGCCTCAACGCCTTCTTCGCCTTCGTCGTCGTCGGGGCCATGGGCTACACGTGGCAGATCGCCCTGGGCGCGGTCTTCGTCTCCGGCATACTGTTCCTGATCCTGAGCGTGCTGCCGGTGCGCGAATGGGTCATCAACGCCATTCCCAAGTCCCAGAAGATGGCCATCAGTGCGGGCATCGGCTTCTTCCTGGGACTGATCGCGCTGAAATCGGCCGGCATCGTGGTCGGCAGCCCGGCGACCCTGGTGACCGTCGGCGAACTGACCGGAACGACGGTGATCCTGGCGGCGCTCGGCTTCTTCGGCATTGCCGCCCTGGACCGCCTGAAGGTGCCGGGGGCGATCATCATCGGCATCCTCGCGGTCTCCATCGTCGGCATGATTCTGGGCATCTCGCCGCCGCCCTCGACTTTCGCCTCCATGCCGCCCTCGTTGGCGCCGACATTCTTCGCCTTTTCCTTCTCGGACCTCGCCACCATCGGCGTGCTGTCGATCATCTTCGCCTTCCTGCTGGTCGACATGTTCGACACGGCGGGCACCCTGGTCGGGGTCGCGGCGCGGGCCAACCTGCTCGACGCCGACGGCAAGCTGCCGCGGCTGCGCAAGGCGCTGATCGCTGATTCGACGGCGACCATGGTCGGCGCGGCCCTCGGCACCTCGCCGGTGACGAGCTATATCGAGAGCGCGGCGGGGGTGAAGGCGGGCGGACGCACGGGCCTGACCGCCGTCGTCGTCGGCATCCTGTTCCTGCTGGCCCTGCTCTTCGCACCCATCGCCGGGGCGATCCCGGCCTATGCCACGGCGCCGGCGATCCTGTTCGTCGCCTGCATCATGGCGCGCGGCATGGCCGACGTGGACTGGGACGAGACGACCGACGCCGTGCCCGCGGTGGTCACGGCCCTGGCCATGCCCTTCACCTTCTCAATCGCGACAGGCATCGGCCTGGGCTTCATCACCTATGTCGCGGTGAAGGTGCTGAGCGGGCGTTTCTCCGAAGTCAGCCCGGCCATGTATGTGGTGGCGGCGATCTTCGTCGCCTATTTCTGGATCGGCTAGGAGCGTCATGCGTATCGCGCGAATCCGCATCTGGCGGGTCGATCTCGCCCTCACCGAGGGCCGGTACGGTTGGGGCGGCGGCCGCTATGTCGATTCCCTCGACAGCACGGTCGTCGCCGTCGACTCCGACTCCGGGCTTGTCGGCTGGGGCGAGGTCTGCCCGATGGGCTCGGCCTATCTGCCCGCCTTCGCGGCCGGCGCACGCGCCGCGATCGCCGAACTGGCGCCCCTGCTGATCGGCGAAGACCCGCGCCAGGTGGGCCGGCTGGGGCGGGTGATGGACAAGGCGCTCAAAGGTCACGACTACGCCAAGGCGCCGCTCGACGTCGCCTTCTGGGACCTCTCGGCACGGGCCGCGGGCTTGCCCGTCTCCGTCCTGCTCGGCGGGCGCTTCACCGAGCGTCTGGATTTGATGCGCGCCCTGACCATCGACGCGCCGGAGAAGATGGCCGCCAAAGCCGTCGCCGAGCGCGACAAGGGCTTCAAAATCTTCCAGATGAAGGTGGGTGAGGAACCGGCGGACGACGCCGAACGGGTGCGCGCGGTCCGCAAGGCGCTCGGCCCGGGAATCCGTCTGGTCGTCGACGCCAACGCGAGCTGGCGGGCCGATCAGGCGATCCGCTTCTGCCGGATGGTCGGGGACCAGGACGTCTATGTCGAACAACCTTGCCCGAGCTATGAGGAATGCCTGAAGGTGCGGCGCTCGACCTCCCTGCCCTTCATGCTCGACGAATGCCTGTTGACGATCGAAGACGTGCTGCGCGCGCATGAGGACGGCGCGATGGACGCCATGGGCATGAAGATCAGCCGCATGGGCGGCTACACCAAGTCCCGTCTGGTGCGCGACCTGTGCGCCCATCTCGGCATTCCCTTCACCTCGACCGAAAGCTGGGGGGGCGATATCGTGACCGCGACGGTCAACCAGTTCGCCGCCGCGACTCCGGCCGAGGTGCGGTTCTGGAGTTTCAACTTCAACAGCTACGTGACGCCGGGATACGCCGACGACGCGCCCAGGGCCGAGGGCGGCGAGATGCCGGTCTCGACCCGGCCCGGCCTGGGCTTGGAGCCCGATCCCGACAAGCTCGGCGAGCCGCTCGCCGAATACGCCTAGTCCTCAACCGAGCCCCCGAACCGAGGCACGAAACGCATGAAAATCACCAAGATCACCGCCTACCAGGTCGACATGCCCGTCGCCGAGGGCAGCTACAACTGGTCCGGCGGCAAATCCGTCTCGGTCTTCGATTCGACCCTGCTGCGCATCGAAACCGATGCCGGGGTAACGGGCTGGGGCGAGATCTGCCCGCTCGGACCCTTCTACCTGCCCTCCTACGCCGCCGGCGCGCGCGCCGGTATCGGGGAACTCGGTCCCCATGTCATCGGCCTGAATCCGACCCATCTCGACGCGCTGAACGGGGTGATGGACAAAGCGCTCAAGGGGCATCCCTATGCCAAGAGCGCCATCGACATGGCCTGCTGGGACATCCTGGGCAAGGTTGCCGGGTTGCCGGTCTGCGCCCTGCTGGGCGGGCGTTACGGCGAGTCCGTGCGCCTCTACCGCGCGATTTCGCAGGAGGCGCCCGAGAAGATGGCCGCGCGGGTCGCCGGCTACCGGGCCGAGGGTTACACCAAGTTCCAACTCAAGGTCGGCGGCGAGCCGGATGTCGATATCGAACGCATCCGGCAGACCAGCAAGGAGCTGATCCCCGGCGATATCCTGATCGCCGACGCCAACACCGGCTGGTTGATGCACGGCGCCGCACGGGTCGTGCGCG
>JABIRQ010000278.1 GCA_018699755.1 Rhodospirillaceae bacterium
CCCGCCACACCGCTTGCGGGGTCGCGGGCATGTCGATATCGCGCACGCCCAGCGGCGCCAGGGCGTCGAGCAGGGCAACGGTGATCGCCGGGGGCGAGGGCATGGCCCCCGATTCGCCGGCGCCCTTCACCCCCAGCGGATTGCTCGGGCAAGGCGTTCCTTCGAGATTAATCGAAATATCCGGCATATCGGCGGCCCGGGGCAGGCAATAATCCATCAGCGAGCCCGAGAGGAGCTGGCCGTCCCCGTCGTAGCGCGCGTCCTCCAGCAGGGCTTGGCCCAGCCCATGGGCGACGCCGCCATGGATTTGCCCCTCGACAATCGTTGGATTGATCACCAGGCCGACATCCTGAACGCAGCTATGGCGCAGCACCCGGACGCGGCCGGTGTCGGGATCGACTTCGACCTCCGCCACGTGGCAGCCGTTGGGGTGGGCGGGCCTTTCCGGTTTGAACACGGCGCCGGCTTCCAGGCCCGGCACCTGGCCGGGCGGCAGGCGCGCGGGGTCGTGGGCGGCGCGGAAGACCTCGCGCATGGCGATGCGCCGGTCGGTCCCGGCGATGGTGAATCCGCCGCCCTCGAAGGCCAGGTCGGCCGCCGCGGCCTCCAGCAGATGGCTCGCGATGGGCCGCGCCAGATCGACCAGCTTCTCCATCGCCAGATGCATCGCGCCGCCGTCGAGGACGAGTGAGCGGGACCCGGCGGTGCCCATGCCCTGCTTCACCCGGTCAGTGTCGCCTTGGACGATCTCGACCTCGTCGGGGTCCAGGCCGAAGCGGTCGGCGACGATCTGGGCGAAGGCCGTCTCATGGCCCTGGCCGTTCGCCATCATGCCGGACAGGACGGTCACGCCGCCGCCCGGCTCGACCCGGATCTCGGTCGGTTCGGCGATGCCGGCCCCGCCATTGGCCTCGATATAGGGCACAATCCCCAGCCCGCGCAGGCGGCCTCGCGCCTCGCTCTCGGCCCGGCGTGCGGCGAAGCCCGCGATGTCCGCGACCTCGCCCGCCCGGTCCAGGGTCGCGGGAAAATCGCCCGAGTCGTAGACCAGTCCCGTCGGCGTTGCGTGGGGCAGGTCGGCCGGGCCGATCATGTTGCGCCGGCGCAGCTCGACCCGGTCGATATCCAGCTCCTCGGCGGCGGCTTCCATCAGCCGCTCGATCAGGTTGGTCGCCTCGGGCCGCCCCGCGCCCCGGAAGACATCGGTGCGCACGGTGTTGGTCAGCACGGCGCGCACCTCCACATGGGCGGCCGGAATGCGGTAGGGCCCGCAGGACGCCGGGATGCCGGCGACCGGCGCCAGGGCGCCCATGTTGGTGGCATAGGCGCCCAGATTGGCCCGGTTCACCGTGCGGAAACCCAGGATGCGGCCTTCCGCGTCCAAGGCCAGGGCGGCGTCGGAGACATGGTCGCGGGCCTGGGAATCGGTCACGAAGCCTTCGCCGTTGCTGCCCGGCCAGCGCACCGGACGGCCCAGGCGGCGGGCCGCCCAGAGCACCGCCAGTGTCTCCTGATAGATCATGTTCTTCATGCCGAAGGCGCCGCCTACATCGCCGATCACGCAGCGCAGGCGCTCGACCGGAAGGCCCAGAATTTCAGCCGATTTGTCGCGGATACGGTGGGGCATCTGGCCGTTGGTGTAGATGGCCAGGCGGCCTTCCGCGTCGGGCGGGGTGGCGATCACGGCGCGCGGCTCGATCGAATGGATGATCAACCGGTTGTTGACGATGCGCCGGGCGACGATATGGGCGGCCCCAGCGAAGGCCGCGTCGGTCGCGGCGGCGTCGCCGATCTCGTGGACGTAGCAGAGGTTGCCGGGGGCGTCGGGCCAGGCGGCGGGGGTGTCGGCCGCCTCGGCCGTCTCGGTATCGACCGCCGCGGGCAGCGGCGTAAACCGCACGGCGATCCGTTCGGCGGCGTCCAGGGCCTGGGCCGCGCTTTCGGCCACGACCATGGCGACCGCCTCGCCGACATGGCGGACATGGCCCCGGGCGAGCACGGGCTGCGCCGGGGCGAACGGCTTCTGCCCGCGCTTGTCCGCGGGCAGGAACATCGCCGGAATGTCGCGCACCGCGTCCCGCGCCAGATCCTCGGCAGTGAACACGCCCGAGACGCCGGGCATGGCCATGGCTTCGGTCGTCTCGACCGCTTCGATTCGGGCATGGGCATGGGGCGCGCGCAGGAAGGCGGCGTGCAGTTCGCCCTCGAAGCGCAGGTCGTCGACGAAGCGGCCGGCGCCGGTCAGCAGGCGCTGGTCTTCCTTGCGCGGCAGGCGGCGGCCGATCTGGCGCGTGTTCATGATTCCGCTCCGCCCGCCGGGTGCGGGCGCAGGGCAATCTCCTCGCCGCGCAGGTCGATGGTCCAACCGTCCTCACCGCTGTTCTTTGGGACCAGGCCCATGACCACGGCGCGGCCGGAAGTGGGCAGCCAGGCGGCGGAGGAGACCAGACCGGCAGGTTTCCCGTCCTTGAGGATCGGCTCCGCGCCCATCGGCTTCGCACTCTCCGCCGGGAAGGAGAAGGCCCGCAGGGCCCGGCCGCGCCCGTCAGCCGGCGCCAGGCCGGCCTCCGCCGCCGTGACCTTGGGCCCGAAATCGAGGCCCCAGGCAGGGCGGCCCGCATCCAGGCGCAGGGCCTCGGCGGCCAAGTGGCCGGCATGGCGCAGGCCGAAACCGTCGCCCGCCGTGCCTCCCGCCTCGGTCAGGGCTTCATGGGCGCAGACGGCCATCTCGGCGGGGAGGATCAGCAGCCAAGCGTCGTCGCCCGCACCCAGGCGGACCAAGCGGCCCGTGGTGTAGCCGATTTCGATCATGCGTGATTCGCCCAGCGTCATGCCGTCGCGCCCGGCGCCCGTGGCGGCCAGCAATTCTCCGGCCTTGGGCCCTTGCAGGCCGATCAGGGCCAGCCCGCCGGTCAGGTCGATACAGGCGCAGCGGGAATCCGCCGGCCGGTTGCGGGCGATCCAATCGGGCAGTCGGACAAGCTGTTCCGGCAGGTCGAGCAGCAGCCGCCCGCCATCCCACGGCACGGCCATGGGCGCGGCCTCGATCCCGCCGCGCCCGTTTGTCATGACCAGGCTGGTGGCCAACCCGTCGGGCGGTGCGGTTCCGGCAAGGGCGGTCAGCACGGCGGATGTGTCCGGCCCCGTGAGGACGAGCTTGGTTATCGAAGAGAGATCGAACAGGGCCACGTCCTCGGCCGCCGCCGCCAGTTCCTCGGCCAGGCAGGCTTCCCAGCCTTCGGCCGTCCCGGTTTCGAACCAGACCGGCCGTTCGTATCCCGTGGCGGCGGCGAAGACCGCGCCGGCCGCCGCCATCCGGTCGTGCAGGGGCGAGCGGCGCAATCCCCGCCCGGTCTGGAAATCGTGGCCCGGACTATGGATGTCGAAATGGAAGCTGGGCAGCTCGCTGACCCGCGCCTTCAGGAACCGCTCGCCGTTCTGGGCGGGGGCGAAGCGGCGGAGGTCCATGGCCGTGGTGTCGATCTCCGATTCGCCCTCGACCAGCCATTCCGCGACCACGGCGCCGGAGGAGGAGGCGGTGATCCCGCCCGAATTCATCCCCGCCGCAACCCAGAAGCCTTCCAGCCCCGGCGCCGGCCCGATCAGGGGCAACCCGTCGGGGGTAAAGCTTTCCGGCCCGTTCAGGAGGGTGCGGATTTCCGCCGTCTCGAGCGCCGGGATGCGCTCGATCGCGCCCGGCATATAGGGACCGAACTGGTCCCAGTCCTCGGACAGCAGGCCAAAGGCGAAATCCTCGGGAAGATCTTCGAGCGGCAGGGGTTTCGCCCCCCGGTCGAAGCAGCCGACCAGCAGCCCGCCGACCTCCTCGCGCCCGTAGATCAGGGCATCGGGATCGCGGAACACGGGCAGGTCGGGGGTGACGCCTGGAATCGGCTTGGTCAGGACGTAGAAATGCTCGGCGGCGTAGAGCGGCACGCGGACCCCGGCCATCGCGCCGATCCGCCGGCTCCACAACCCGGCCGCCAGGACGACCGATTCACAAGAGATGTTTCCCTTATCGGTCTCGACTCCCGTCACCCGGCCGCCTTCGACGGCGAAGCCGGTGACCTTGGTGTCCTCGACCAGGCGCGCACCGCGCTGGCGTGCGACCCGCATATAGGCGGCGGTGATATCGGTCGGATTGACCCGGCCGTCGCCCGGGCTCCAGGCCGCGCCGACCAGGTCGTCCGTGCGCATGAGGGGGAATTTCTTCTTCACCTCTTCCGGGCCGATGATCTCGACCTCGACTCCCATGACCCGGCCGAGCGAGCGGATGCGGCGCAGGTCGTCCAGCCGCGCCTCGGACCGGGCCAGGACGACGCGCCCGCAATTGCGCCAGCCGACCGACTGCCCGGCCTCCTTCTCCAACTCGGGAATCATTCGGCGGGTGCGCCGGAACAGCGCCATCAGCGAAGGCAGGCTTTCCAGCAGGGTGATATTGCCGGCGGAGTGCCAGGTGGTGCCGCAGCCGAGCTGGTGGCGCTCGATCACCACGACATCCTTCACGCCCAGGCGGGTCAGGTGATAGGCCGCGCTGCAACCGGTCACGCCAGCGCCGATCACGACCACCTGAGCCTGGGCCGGCAGTGCTTCGCTCATCTTGCTATCCCCCTCTGCGGCGCGCGTGTCAGGCGATCAGAATAACCGCCGGGCCGCCGCCGCGCAGGGAGAATCGGCGGTCTCGCCGTTAGTGTTTCTCGACCGTCCAGACGTCGCCGCGATGCATCACCTCGGTCAGATCGGCGGCGGGCGACTTGGACCGGATGGCCGCGGTCTGGTCGGCCATCTTGCCCTCGTAGGTCGGGCCCGGATTGCAATAGATGACGCCGACCGCGACGGGCATCGGCGGCTCCATCCCGACCAGCATTTCGGCCAGGATGCGGTTGGTCTCGTCATGGACCAGCAGGTCGTCCTCGGTGACGCCGTTCTCGCCCAGCTTGACCATCTCCAGATGCAGGGCGCCGGGCTTCACGCGCAGGCCCTTGTCCCGCTCCTTGCCGAAGACCAGCGGCTCGCCGTGGCGCACCTCGATCTGCGCGTCCTCCGTCACGGAGCGGTCGGTGAATTTGTCGAAGGCGCCGTCGTTGTAGACGATGCAGTTCTGGAATATCTCGACGAAGGACGTGCCCTTGTGGGCATGGGCGCGCATCAGGATGCCGGGCATCTGCTTCTGCTGGGTATCGACCGCCCTGGCGACGAAGCGCGCGCCCGCGCCGAGCGCGAAACGGCAGGCCGAGACCGGTTGCTCGACCGAACCCATGGGGGTCGAGGGTGAGCGGGTGCCGACCCGCGAGGTCGGCGAATACTGGCCCTTGGTCAGGCCGTAGATCTCGTTGTTGAAGAGCAGGAACTGCAGATCGACGTTGCGGCGCAGCAGGTGCAACAGGTGGTTGCCGCCGATCGACATGGCGTCGCCGTCGCCCGAGACGACCCAGATGTCGAGTTCCGGATTGGCCAGCTTGATGCCGGTCGCCACGGCCGGCGCGCGGCCGTGGATCGTGTGGAAGCCGTAGGTCGAGACGTAATAGGGAAAGCGCGCGGCGCAACCGATGCCCGAGACGAAGACCGTCTTGTGCCGGGGCGTGCCGATATCCGCCAGGGTCTTGGTGACGCCTTTGAGGATGGCGTAGTCGCCGCAGCCAGGGCACCAGCGGACCTCCTGGTCCGAGGCGAAATCCTTGGCCGTCAGCTTTTCCGGCGCGGTGGCGATGTTCATCCTAACTCTCCAATTGGCCGCGGACGGCCTGTTCGATCTCGGCGATCTTGAAGGGCAGCCCGTTCACCTTGTTGAGCCCTTCGGCGGGGATCAGATACTCGGCGCGCAGAACCTGAATGAGCTGGCCGGTGTTCATCTCGGGCACCAGCACCTGGTCGTAGCCGGCCAGCAGCTCACCCAGGTTGCGTGGCATCGGCCAGATATGGCGCAGGTGGATATGGGACACGTCCAATCCCTCAGCACGCAGGTTGACGACCGCCCGGCTGATCGGGCCGTAGGTCGAGCCCCAACCGACCAGCGCCAGCTTGCCGCCCTCGTTGCCCTGATCGACCGTCTGTTCGGGGATATCCTGGGCGATGCCGCGAATCTTGGCCGCGCGCACGTCCGTCATCCGTTGATGGTTGGCCGGATCGTAGGAGATATGGCCGCTGTCGTAGTCCTTCTCGATGCCGCCGATGCGGTGTTCGAGGCCCGGGGTGCCGGGCTTGGCCCAGTTCCGCGCCAGGGTCTCGGGATCGCGCAGATAGGGATGAAAACCCTCCGCGTCCTCGCGATGATGGACGGGGAAGGGCTCCAGCGTCTCCAGATCGGGCAGCAGCCAGGGCTCGGCCGCGTTCACGATATAGCCGTCGGTCAGCACGATCACCGGCGTCATGTATTTGGTCGCCAGGCGCACGGCCTCGATCCCGACCTCGAAACAATCGCCCGGTGCGCTTGCCGCCAGGACCACGAGGGGGCTGTCGCCGTTGCGGCCCCAGACCGCCTGCAGCAGGTCCGATTGCTCGGTCTTGGTGGGCAGGCCGGTCGAAGGCCCGGCGCGCTGGGCGTCGACCACGATCAGCGGCAATTCGGTGCTGATGGCCAGGCCGATCGCCTCGGTCTTGAGCGCCACGCCGGGACCGGAGCTGGAGGTGATGCCGAGCGACCCGGCATAGGACGCGCCGATGGCCGCGCAGGCCGCCGCGATCTCGTCCTCGGCCTGGAATGTCGTCAGGTCGAACTGGCGCAGCCCGGCCAGGATATGGAGCAGGGACGAGGCCGGCGTGATCGGATAGGAACAGAAGACCAGCTTGATGTCCGCCAGTTGCGTGCCCGCGACCAGGCCCCAGGCCAGGGCGTCGGTGCCGGTGACCGTGCGGTATTCGCCGGGCGCGATCTCCGCCTCCGGCACGGCATAGG
This sequence comes from Rhodospirillaceae bacterium, assembly GCA_018699755.1. Classification (GTDB taxonomy): domain Bacteria; phylum Pseudomonadota; class Alphaproteobacteria; order CADEGL01; family CADEGL01; genus JABIRQ01. The sequence goes on from JABIRQ010000278.1 coordinate 6,896, forward strand.
CATGGACGTCGCCGGGCAGCTCCGCCGTTTCGCCGAAGGCATGGCCGGCGTTGAGCGCCGCGATATTGGCCTCCGCGATCTCGGGCCGCTTGGCGAACTTGGTCTTGAGCCATTTGACGCTGGCGTCGCGCTCGCGGTTGTAGAGCCAGTAGACCAGCCCCAGGGTCCACATGTTCTTGCAGCGCAGGGCCTCCTTCTGGGTCAGGCCGAACTCCTTGACCGCTTCGAGAGTCAGTTTGGAGACGTCGATGGGCCAGACTTGGTAGGCGTCGAGGCTGTGATCCTCGAGCGGGTTGGCCTCGTAGCCGGCCTTTTTCAGGTTGCGGTCGCTGAAGGCGCCGGAATCGGCGATCACCAGGCCGCCGAGGCGCAGATTGCCGATATTGGTGATCAGCGCCGCCGGGTTGAGGGCGACCAGCACGTCGGGCTGGTCGCCGGCGGTGCGGATTTCCCTGGCGCCGAAATTGATCTGGAAGGCGCTGACGCCATAGGTCGTGCCCGCCGGTGCCCTGATTTCCGCGGGGAAATCGGGAAAGGTCGCGAGGTCGTTGCCCGCGAGCGCCGTCGCGAGGGTGAAATGACTGCCCGTAAGCTGAAGGCCATCGCCCGAGTCGCCGGCGAAACGCACGACGACGGCATCGAGATTCTCCCGGCCCGCGATCGATCCTTCCATGATTCCCCTATCTCCGGTCTCTTGCTTCGCTGCGCCGGCCGCAGCCCACTTCGGTTAGTCCGGTTCTGGTCCGGTCCTGGCCGAGACTAGATAGATCGCCCAGTCGTCTTCGTCCATGGCCGGTCTCGTTCTCGCTCAGGATTCCAGCACGGCCAGCATTTCCTCCACCGCCGCGAACTTCCGCCGCGGCGCGGGGTCGGCGGCGGCGGAGATCTCCGCCGCGTCGATCTTCTGCCAATCGTCATAGGTGACATGACGGACGCCCTTGCCGGCGAGCAGGGCTTCGAGCCCGCGCCGGCCTTCCTTGCCCGCTCCGGCGCCCAGATTGTCCAGGATGCGGTGGGCGACCACGTCGCCGTCGGGCTTGTTGGTGCCGATTACCCCGGTCGGGCCGCGCTTGACCCAGCCCGCGCAATAGACGCCGTCGCCGACATGGCCGTCCTCGTTGACGATGACGCCGTTGTCTTCGTCGAAAGGCACGCCCGGAACCGGCACGGCCTGATAGCCGATCGCCGGCAGGACCAAGCCGCATTCGATTTCGAAGAACTCCCCGGTGCCGCGCGCCCGGCCGTTCTCGACGGCTGTGCGTTCGAGGCGCAGAGCCTCGACATGGGCGCCACCCAGAATCTCGACCGGGTTGGCGTAAAAGGCGAAATGGACCCGCTTGGACTTGTCCGCCGGGTCCAGCGCGGTGAACTCGCGCAGGGTTTCGAGGTTCCGTTCGCGCAGGCGCCGGTCGCGCGCGCTCCACTCGCCGGTCACCTCGTTCGGCAGATCCGCGGGATCGACCACCGGGTGGCAGTCGGTCAGGTTGCCCATCTCGCGCAGTTCGACATTGGTGAACTTGGCCTCGACCGGCCCGCGCCGGCCAAACATGTACACGTCCTCGACGGCGCCACCGTGGATCGCCGTCGCGGCATAGTCCGACAGGTCCGTTTCGGCCATCTCCTCCGGCGTCTTTACCAGGACCCGAGCGATGTCGATGGCCACGTTTCCATTGCCGATCACGGCGGCGGCCGAACAGGCGAGGTCGGGGTCGAGATTGCGGAAATCGGGATGGGCGTTGTACCAGCCGACGAAGGCCGCGGCGCCGAAGACGCCCTTCTTGTCCTCGCCCGGAATGCCGAGCTTGCGGTCGAGCGGCGAGCCGACGGCCAGCACGACGGCATCGTAGAGGGCCTTCAACTCTTCGAGAGCGACGTCCTTGCCGAGTTCGACATTGCCGTAGAAACGGACGCACTCGTTCTGGGCCGAGCGGTCATAGGCCTTGATGACACGCTTGGTCGTCTGATGATCGGGTGCGACGCCGCCGCGAATCAGGCCGAAAGGCGTGGGCAGCCGGTCGATCAGGTCGATCTCCAGCTCCACGTCCGATTTGAGGAGGGCGTCCGCCGTGTAGAAGCCGCCCGGGCCGGTGCCGACGATGGCCACCCGCAAGGTCATGTCCCCGCCACTGATTCGATGCCTCCCCCAAGGCCCCTGCGCCTGCGACGTCTTGGCATAGGCTGCGATCATAGCTTGACCGCGCGTTCTGTCCACAGCCGTTGCGGGCCGGTGCCCGGCATGTTGCAAACGGGCGGGCCTTGTGGTTCCGTCCGCCCTCTCCACCGCACGGGGGCACTTGGGGGCAGGACGAACGAAAACGATTATGGCGACGTTCAAGACGATCGAGGATCTGGGCGATCTTCGCGGCCGGCGCGTGCTGGTGCGTGGCGATCTCAACGTGCCGCTGCGCGACGGCCGGGCCG
>JABIRQ010000062.1 GCA_018699755.1 Rhodospirillaceae bacterium
ATGGCCCGCGCTGCAAGATGGCCCGCGCTGCAAGATGGGTTGAACGGAAGCCCCCGAAGCCCGCCCTTGAGCCAGGCCAGAAAAAGGAGCGGTCCTTGCTTATTCGCATCGGTTTCGAATTCGGCGTCGATTGCCCGAAACCGACGCCCATGCTTTTGGCGTTGAACCGCTACCCCGGCAACGCCCGCCGGATGATAGGGACGGACCATATCCGGACGGAGCCCGAGACGGCCGTTCATCCGTATACGGACATGTTCGGAAACCGCTGTGCCCGCCTTCAGGCCCCGATGGGGACATTGTCCCTGTGGTCCGATTGTATCGTCGAGGACACCGGCCGGCCGGACGAGTTCGACTGGAATGCGCGCCAGCACGAGATCATGGACCTGCCGCCCGAAACGCTGACCTATTTGGCGGCCAGCCGATACTGCGAAAGCGACGAACTGGTCGAAACGGCGTGGGAGTTGTTCGGGGCCACGCCGCCCGGATGGGCCCGGGTGCAGGCGATATCGAACTGGGTGCACAATCATGTGACTTTCGGGTACCGCTTCGGCCGCCCGACGAAGACCGCGATCGAGGTCCTTCGGGAGGGCACGGGCGTGTGCCGGGATTTCTCCCATCTGTTCATCGCCCTGTGCCGCGCGATGAACATCCCGGCGCGCTATGCGAGCGGGTATCTCAGCGATATCGGCGCCGACGCGGAGGGCGCCGGCGATTTCTGCGCGTGGAGCGAAGTGTTTCTGGAGGGCCGCTGGTACGCTTTCGACGCACGGCACAACACGCCGCGCATCGGGCGCATTCTCATGGTGCGCGGCCGCGACGCCGCCGATGTGGCGATGATCACCGCCTTCGGCTCATATCAGTTGACGCATCTGAAGGTTTGGACGGACCAGATCGACGATTCGCTGCCGGAGAGTGAGCTTCTCGGCGCCTTGCAGGCGCGTCCGGCCACCGAGGCGCTGGTGCTCCAGCAGTCGTCGGGCCGGTTGCACGCATAGTCCGCCGCGCCGTTCAGGCCTGCATCCTCGCCTTGACCGGCCGTCTTCGGGCGATCATGCCCGCGCCTTGATCGGTCACCTTCGGGCGGTCATGCCCGCGCCTTGACCGGCCGCCTTCGGGCGGTCATGAATGAGCTGCAAACGCATATGGGAGAAGGAATGGCCAAGGAAGAACTACTGGAATTCGGGGGGACCGTGATGGAGGTTCTGCCGAATGCAATGTTCCGCGTGAAGCTCGACAACGATCACGAGGTTCTCGCCCATACCGCTGGCAAGATGCGCAAGCACCGCATTCGTGTGCTCGCCGGCGACAAGGTCACGGTCGAGATGACGCCCTACGACCTGACCAAGGGTCGCATCACTTTCCGCTTCAAGTAGGGCGGCCGCGCGCCGCCTCGGGCCTGGCCTCAGGAGCGCGACGATTCCCCCCGCGACTCACATGCCCCGACTGGTCCTCGCCTCGGCGTCGCCGCGCCGTCTTGCGCTGCTGCGCCAGGTCGGGATCGAGCCGGACCTGGTCGAACCGGCCGAGATCGACGAGGCGCCCGCGCGCGATGAACTGCCGCGCAGTCTGGCGGCGCGCCTGGCCATGGCCAAAGCCCAGGCTATCGCCGAGCGCCATCCGGATTCCTTCGTCCTCGGCGCCGACACCGTGGTCGCTTGCGGCCGACGCAGCCTGCCCAAACCCGAGACCGAATCCGAGGCGAAGGCCTGCCTCGCCTTGTTGTCGGGCCGGCGTCACCGGGTTCTGGGCGGCCTCGCCGCGATCGCTCCGGACGGCCGGCGGACGGAGCGGCTGGTCACGACGGCGGTTGCCTTCAAGCGCCTGACCGAGGCCGAGACCGCAGCCTATCTGGCCAGCGGCGAATGGCGCGGCAAGGCGGGCGGCTACGCCATCCAGGGGCGCGCCGCCGCCTTTGTCCGCTTCCTCTCGGGCTCATACAGCAACGTGGTCGGCCTGCCCCTGTTCGAAACGGTTACGGCCCTCCGCGGCCTCGGCTATCCGGTGTCTTAGTCCCCACACCGTGCCGCCCCCACAGACCGTCATCCTGAACCTGTCGATGGGCTGCCTGGCCACAGGAGCGTAACCGGCCGGCTGCAGGCCTATTCGAGCTCGGCCTACTTGCCCCAGTCGATGGGATAGATCGCAAAGGCGAGGGTGGCCTTCGCGTCCGCCTCGTAGACGACCTCAACTCCGTCGGGCAGCCAGATTGCGTCGTCGGGTCCCATCTCGTGGACCTCGTCGCCCTCGCGAATGCGCATATGGCCGTCCAGGCAATAGAGATACTCGTCGTAGCGCATGGTCCAGGGCAGCCGGGCGTTCTCGAAGGCGCAAACGCCGCAGGTCATGGTCGCGCTGACATCGGGGCCGGCATCCCGCGTGAGCGTCAGGCCGGCGGCTTCGTCGCCGAGCCCCTGCAACACGCGCTCGCCCGGCTTGACCAGCTTGAGCGGAAGCTCCTCGCCCGGCGCGTCGTTCGCGTTGTCCTGCCAATCGACGGGATAGAGCGCGACGATCACCTTGGCCGAGTCCTGCGCCTCGTAGACCAGCTTGGTGTTGTCCGGGATCCAGATGCCGTCGCCCGGTTCCATGACATAGGTCTTGTCGCCGACATGGAGCGAAAGCTCGCCGTCCAAGCAGTAGAAATACTCGTCGTATCTCAACGTCCAGGGCAGGCTCGCCTGCTTCATTGTCAGCACGCTGCAGCCCATGGTCTTGCTCAACGGCCGGTCCACGTCGCGCGCGATGGCGATCTCTCCGGGCGGGCCGGCGAGATGGCCGAACTTGCGGTCTGTGGCCTTGAGTAGGGTGGATTTTGCCATGCTCTTCTCCCTCTTTGGAACGGTGCGGCGGAACCGCACCGGTCAGCATAGCATCGTCGTGCCCCCGGGTCGCGCCGCGGGCTGGTGCCCCCGCGTGCGAAAATGCACTAGGCTCTCGCCACGCATAAACTGGAGCGACAGGGGGCGCGCTCATGGCCTACGAAGCGGTCGACGAAATCGTTTGCTCGGTGATGCCGGGAGAGGTGCGCCTGGCGTTGCTCGCGAAGGGCAAGCCGGTCGAATTCATCGTCGAGCGCGAGGCCGAGAAGGGCCGCGCGGGCGAGGTCCATCTGGGCCGCGTGCTGCGGGTCGTTCCCGGCCTGGACGCCGCCTTCGTCGATCTCGGCTTCGGCAGGGAAGGCTACCTGCCGGCGGCCGAGGCCGCTTTCGAGGACGACAACGAAAGGATTGCCGATCTGGTTGCCGAGGGCGACGCCGTCCTCGTCCAGATCCGCAAGGAGGCCCTCGCCGACAAGGGCCCGATGCTGAGCTGCAACATCACCCTGCCCGGCCGTTTCCTGGTCTATGCGCCCGAGCAGTCGGGAGTCGCGGTCAGCAGCCGTCTGGCCGACGAGGCGGAGCGCAAGCGCTTGGTGGAGACGGTCGAGGGCATGATCGAGGAGGGCGAGGGGCTCATCCTGCGCACCGCCGCCGAAGGGGCGAAGGCGGCGGATTTCGAGGCCGACCTCGCCGCTCTGCGCGCCCTGTGGCAGGAGATCGACGGCACGGCCGACGACCGCGAGCCGCCCTGCCTTATGCATGGCGAGGTGCCGCTGCTCGTCCGCGCCATGCGCGACCTGGCGGGGCCGGAGCTGCGCCGGGTCGTGGTCGACGACGCGGATGCCGCGGCCGAGGCCCGGCGTATCGCGGAGCGCGACCTGCCCGCCCTGGCCGGCGCGATCGAGCATCATGCCGGGCCGGAGCTTCTGTTCGACGCCTATGACTTGGAAGAAGCCTTGGCCGATGCCGTGGCGCGCCGGGTTTCCCTGCCCTCGGGCGGCGAGCTCGTGATCGACCGGACCGAGGCCTTCGTCGCCATCGACGTCAACACGGCGCGCGCAACCGGTCGCGGCCGCCTGCGCGACACCATCGTCGAGACGAACAGGGAGGCGGCGGAGGAAATCGCCCGCCAGATCCGCCTGCGCAATTTTTCGGGCCGCATCGTCGTCGATTTCATTTCCATGCGCCAAGGCGACGAGCGCGCCGCGCTGATCGAGGCCTTCCGCGAGGCGGTGGCCGGCGATCGGCTGCCGATCCGGGTGACCGGCATGACGACCCTGGGCCTGGTCGAAATGACCCGGCGGCGCGAGCGCGAGGCGCTGGACGAGGCCCTGCTTTCACCGCGGCTGCCGGAACGGCCGGAGTCCCGTGTCACGCGCGCCTTCGCGGCCCTGCGCGAGGCCCGCCGCATGGCCGCATTGGACCCGTCGGCGGCGCCTGAGTTGACCCTGCCCGGCGCCGTCGCCAAGGAGCTGGAGAGCGGCGGCGCGGCGGCCGAGGCCCGCGCGACGGTGGAGCGGGATCTGGGGCGGGCGATCGAGGTCCGCGTCGCGGATTGACGCGCCCGATGCGGATGCGGCCGGAATGCGCGGGTGATCCGGCCCGGGCGCCCGCGCGTATCCCTATTGCGGTGTCGGAATCCCCATTCGATGCGATTTGGAGAAAACCATGTCTCGCACGGCGCAGTTCGTCTTCGTTGTGTTCCTCTCGGCCACCTTCCTCGCGGCCGCCCTGCAGGCCCAAGCGGCGGAGGTCGCGGGCACGGTCGAGCGCCTGCGCGGCGCGGTCGCGGCCGAGCGAGACGGCGCGCGGCGGACCTTGGGCCAAGGCGCGGCCGTCTTCGTCGGCGACCGCTTGACCACGGGTGGGGACAGCCGGCTGGAGGTCCGCTTCGTCGACGGCACGGTGGTCACCTTGGGCGACCGATCCGACCTGGTGGTCGACCGCTTCCTTTACGATCCGCCGCGGGATGCCGGCGACGCCGTGCTCCAGCTCGCCAATGGTGTGTTCCGTGCGGCCTCGGGCGGCATCTCGAAGCTGCGCGGCGCGCCTCTGAAAATCGAGACGCCGACCGGCACCCTGGGTATTCGCGGCACCGAGTTCTGGGGCGAACAGCGCGCCGATTCCCTCCTCGTCGCCTTGCTGGGCGGCGGCGGAGCTTTCGTCGAGAACGTGGCCGGCCGGACCGAGATCGGCGATATCGGCTATGCCACCAAGGTCGAGGCGCCCGGCCAGGCGCCTTCGCCCGCCTTCGCCTTGACGGCCGAACAGATCGAGGCGGCGCTGGCCACCGTTGCCTGGTAGTTGGGGCTTGGTAGCTGGTCGCCAGGCGCTCGGCAGTCGGGCCTTGATTTCGGGGGCCGGCCTCGGCACCCTGCCGGGCCATGCCCACCGCCGCCGTCAAGCCGCTGGGCAAGCGGCGTTCCTGTCCGATCTGCGGCAAGCCCATTGCGGCCGCCCACCGGCCCTTCTGCTCGGGCCGCTGCGCCGATGTCGATCTGTCCCGCTGGCTGGGCGGCCGCTATCGGATCGCGACCGAGGAAGAGCCGGACATCGAGGATCTGGCCGAGGCCCTGCGCGCCGAAGGCGGCCAGGAATTCGACTAGTACTCACCATCGGGATTAACATCCGGGGCGCGGGCGTTGTCTGGACAGAGTTTTCGATTTTCCCTATAAGCGGGCGCTGCCGACCCGGTGCCCAGGTAGCTCAGCTGGTAGAGCAGCGGACTGAAAATCCGCGTGTCGGTGGTTCGATTCCGCCCCTGGGCACCACTTCTTTCAAAGCATAGTACGATTGTCGCCGCGCCCGGATTCGCGGTTGCATCGCCGCCGTTTCCCCATGCTGCTTG
>JABIRQ010000154.1 GCA_018699755.1 Rhodospirillaceae bacterium
AAACGCCTTGCTCGTCGACGCCCTCGCCCCGCCAGACCACGCGTTCGCCGATCTCGGCGAAGGCCAGCTCCACGAATTCACGCACCGAATGGCTTTCCTCGGTCGCCAGGACATAGTGGTCCGGCTCCGCCTGCTGGAGGATCATCCACATGCCTTCGACATAGTCGCGGGCATGGCCCCAGTCGCGCCGCGCGTCCAGATTGCCGAGATACAGCCGGTCCTGCAGGCCCAGGGCGATGGAGGCGACGCCGCGCGTGATCTTGCGCGTGACGAAGGTTTCCCCCCGCGTCGGTCCCTCGTGATTGAACAGAATGCCGTTCGAGGCGTGCATCCCATAGGCTTCGCGGTAGTTCACCGTCATCCAATAGGCGTAGAGCTTTGCGGCGGCATAGGGACTGCGCGGCTTGAAGGGCGTGTTCTCGTCCTGCGGCACCGTGGGGGTATCGCCGTAGAGTTCCGAGGTCGACGCCTGGTAGAAGCGCACCGTCTTCTCCAGGCCCAGGATGCGGACCGCCTCCAACAGGCGCAGCGCCCCCAGGGCATCGGCGTTGGCGGTGTATTCCGGCGTCTCGAAACTGACCTGGACATGGCTTTGCGCCGCGAGGTTGTAGATCTCGGTCGGCCGCGCCTCCTGCACCAGACGGATCAGGTTGGTCGCGTCGGTCATGTCGCCGTAGTGGAGGAAAAACCGAACCCCCGCCTCGTGCGGATCGGCGTAGAGATGGTCCACCCGCTCGGTGTTGAAGGACGAACTGCGCCGCTTGATGCCATGCACGACATAACCTTTGGCGAGCAGCAACTCGGCCAGATAGGCGCCATCCTGGCCCGTAACCCCGGTAATCAGCGCGACAGGCTCTGCCATCGTTTCCTCGGTCTGGCGGGCGAAGGGCGGCACGCTACCCGATTTCCCACGCGCGACAAAGCGGCGCTCCACCGCGCCGAACCGCGGGCCCGAACACGGAATATCCTTAACAGCCCTCGTGCCGCTATACTATTGTCGGCTGAAATCATTGGGCGATTCCCCGTCAGGACGACAATGGCAGAACAGGACACGCCCGATCGCCCCCGGCGGCCGCAACCTGCGGTCGAATCCGACTTGGCGAATTCCGATCTGCCGCTCGGCGAATGGATCAGTCGGGCGATCGATCAGGCGCGGCAGACGCGGGACGATCCGGACCCCCTCGACGAATCGCCGGCGGGCCAAGGGGCGGACGAGGAAGAGGCCCAGGCCCCGGCAATCGGGGCGGACGCGCGTACGGCGGCGGAACAGGCGGCCGAAGCGTCCGGCCTGTCTGTCGCCGAATGGATCGGCCAGGCCGTCCAAGACGCCGCCGGCCCGCCGAGAGAGGCCGCCGCTGTCCCCTCGCCCGCTGCGTCCCCCGCGACAGGCCCCGCGACAGGCTCGGACGAGGCCCCGCAAGGAACCGATCCACTCGGCATCGACGCCATGGACGCCGCACGCCAGGCCGCCGAGTCGGCGGGCCTTTCGCTCAACCAATGGATCGGCGACGTCATCCACGACGCCCAGGCCGGCGACGACGGGCCTCGGAATTCCGAGCCGCCGCAGAATTCCGAGCCGCCACCGGAAACGGACGAAGACGATTCGATGCGCCAGGCCGCCGGTCGGGCCGCCGCGGCTGCCGGGGTTCCTCTTGGCGCCTGGCTTCGCGCGGCGGTCGAGGAAGCAAGCAGCATCGGCGCCGAAACCACGCCGCCTCCCGCACCGGAACCGCCAGCCCTAAACCCATCAGACCTGAACCCGCCGATCCCAAATTCGCCCGCCCTGGACCCTCCGGCGGCGGCGCCCGCGCCGATGGAAGCGCCTGCGCCGGGTAGTCATCAGAGCGGCCACCAGGACGTGACCCGCCTGTCCCGGTATCTGCCGCTCGACGCCCTGCAGCCGGGGCCGTTTCAAGCGCGCGAAGACATGGACCCGGCCGAGATCGTCACCCTCAGCGAATCGATTCGCGAGAAAGGCGTTCTGCAACCGATCCTGGTCCGGCTTCGACCGGGACACGCCGACAGCTACCATGTCATCGCCGGCGAGCGGCGCTGGCGAGCTGCGCGAATGGCGGGACTCCGGGAAGTTCCGACCATCGTTCTCGAAATATCCGACCGCGAAGCGATGCAGATCGCGCTCGTCGAGAATCTCGTTCGGCGCGATCTCAATCCCATCGAGGAAGCCCAAGGCTTTCGCCGCCTGATCGACGAATACGCCCACACCCAGGACGAATTGGCGGAACTGGTTGGGCGCAGCCGGAGTCATGTCGCCAACATGCTGCGCCTGCTGCGCCTGCCGGAGGACATTCAGACCTTGCTGCGCGAGGGCGAATTGTCGGCCAGCCACGGGCGTGCCCTGGTCAACGCGCCGGACGCCTCCGATCTCGCCCGCCAAGTGATCGAGCGCGACCTCAACGTGCGGCAAACGGAAGCCTTGGTGCAGCGAACCATGGCTGGAGAACCGAAACCGGAGCCTCCGGCAACCTCGACCGATCTCGACGCAGCCGAGAAAAGCCTGGCGGCCCGCCTCGGCATGCGCGTCAGGATCAACATGCGGGGCGAACGCGGAACGTTGAGTATTCGATTCCGAGGGCAGGAAGGACTCGAAACCCTGCTCGCAAGACTCGGAGAAAAGGAATAGCCGAATACTAGACAGACAAGGCGCTGCACTCGGGCGTTTTGATTTGCCTAGAGCCGCACCTTTCATGCTGAAATATGACGATTTGCTCTTTAGGCAGGCGGTTTGCTCTTTAGGCATGCGATTTGCTATGGACACGCGTACAATGGCCCGACAATTCGAGGGGCCTTGGGGAAACGGCGAACCGAAAGATGGCGGACTTGGATTTGACCGCTGAAGCGCAATGGACGATCGAGGATGTCGAGCCGGAAGCGCGCGAGGCCGCGAAGCTCGCTGCGCGCAAGGCCGGGGTGCCCATCGGCCTGTGGCTGTCGCAGACGATCTTGAAGGCCGCGACCGACGAATTGAAGCACCGCCGAAACGGCAGTGCTCAATCCACTGGTTTCGAGGCCGCACGGGGATCCGGGCGGACAGCCGAGCCGACCGGAGGGCGCGGGCCGTTGCCGGCCCCGACCCACGAAGTCGTCCTGGAAAGCATCCAGCGGTTGGCCGGTCGTATCGAACAGGCCGAGCTGCATACCGCCGAAACCATCCGCCCGCTCGCCGAGAAGCTCAGCTTGTTGTCTCAACGCATTGAGGAGGTCGGCTCACCGGGCAGCGTCTCGACCGCGCCGGTGGAGCGGGCCCTCATGCGGTTGACGGAAAGGCTTGAGCGACTGGAAACGGAGAAAGGGGGCAAGGACGGCAGGCGTCGCGGACTCTTTTCTCGTTAGCGCCCATGGAATGGCGGCGCTCGATCCGGGGACCCGTTCACGGCCCTCGGCGCGCCAGACGGACGCCCTCGGATGCTATCCGCCCGGACGGTATTTGCCCCGACAGTATTTGCAATGTCGCCCGCCTTGCGGTTTCAATCGCCGCGGCGGGCCGCTACGAAAGGCCGGTATCGCGCGCCGGACTCGATGATGAACACTAGACCGACCTTCAATCTGGACGATCTCGACGCCGAGACCCGCACTCTTGCGGAGAGCGCGGCGCGGCGCGAAGGCATCACGCCCGAGGAATGGATCCAGCGGGTCATCATGCGCCGGGTCGCGGCGGCATCCGAACCCGCGCCGGTTTCCCCTCCGGCCGGCGCCGCGCCTCCCCAGCCTGCGCCCACCCGATCCCCGCCTCCTCAATCTGAGCCGCCTCAATCCGAGCCAGCTCCGGTGCCCGGCCCCGTCGCACCGCCGCCTCAGCCGCCTGTTGCGCCGCCCGAACCGACCGAGATCCGGCCGGAAACAGCCGCGCGCGTCGAACCGCCGCAACCCCCTGCCCCACCGCCAACCATCGAAGCGCCGTCCCCACGGACGCAGGACCTGCCCGAACCGCCGTCTTCCCCGCCGCAGGAAGCGACCCCATCCGCATACGGCATGCCCCGACCGGATCGGTCGCCGGACCCGGTCGCGGCAACCCCGCGACCCGCGCCCGTCGCTCCTGAGCCGGCGGTCCCAGGACCGGCCGTCCCAGAACCGGCCGTCCCAGAACCCGTCGCCCCAGAACCCGTCGCCCCAGAACCCGTCGTCCCAGAACCCGTCGCCCCAGAACCCGTCACCCCAGAACCCGTCACCCCAGAACCCGTCGCCATGCCGCCTATGGATCTCCCGGCCACGGAGCTTCCGAACGACGCGAACGGCGGCGCAGAAGAACCCGACTCGATTCAATCCCAACTCGAGGCGCTTGCCCGCGCGGCGGAAAGCGGTCGTTTCCGCCCCGATGCTACGCCGCAGCCGGCTTCGCCGACACCCCCGCCGCCTCCCGACCCCACGCCCCTCGAGGCCGAGGCGGAGCCCGAAGAACCGGCCACGGCGCCGCGGATCGAAGAGCCGAGCGCTGATTTCGAAGACGGTTTCTCCGATCCCGGCCTGCGAGATCGCGCGCCGTCCGACGATCTGTCCTTCGCCCCCGAAAGCCCCTACGACGACACCCTCGAGGCCGATCACGCCGATGAAACGGCGGAAGACGGACCGAGCGCGGACGACAAGGCCGTGGCCGAGGCCCTGGACGCCTTGGCTAACCGGGTCGGCACAAGCGAAAACAATATCGACGAGATTCTGAGCCCCTTGGAACAGGCGGTGCGCAGCCTCGAGCACCAGCTTGAGACGATCGAACACAGTGATGGCAAAACGTCCGGCCAGCCCGACGCGCCAGCCGCACCGCCGATCGAACGGCACGCGACGGAGGCTCCAGCCCAAGATTCCGATCAGACCCGGGTTCCCGATCCGACCCAGCGAGGTCGCGATAGAGAGACGGCGCCCATGCCGGGTTTCGGCGAATCCGCGACGGGCGGCGAACGCGCAACGGAGGCTCCGGCGCGAGACCGGGACCCGCACGGCCGCGATAAAGCGCGGGAGACGGCGACCGACCTGCTCGCCACTCTCGAAACGATGAACGCCCGTATGGAAGAGGGCGAGCAGGAGCGAAGCGCGACCCCGCCGGTCGAGGCGGACTCCTCCCGCACACCGCGCCCCCTGCGCAGCGACGTGCCGCTTGGCCCATCCGGCGCAACCGACGAGCCCCGGACCACGCCCGAACCGCCCCGACCTTTGTCCGGAGAAACCCTGGACCCGATCGCGCCCTTGCGCTCCGCAGCGGGTCGCGAGACCGACGGCGACGACGCGACCGTCCTCGACCTCGACAATCGCGTGTACGACGACCAGGAAGTCCGTGCCGGCATGGCCGCCGGATCCTCCGCGCCGCAGCAGCCCTCGGCCTCCGGGGCCGAAGCCGACAATGGTCGCCGCGTCGATTGGTTCGAACCGATCGAGGAGCGGCCCGAGCGGTTCGAGCGGACCGGCTCGACCATGCGCGTTCTGAGAGCCGTGATTCTGATCGTCGCGCTCGCCGGCGTGCTCGCCATCGCCGCATGGTTCTATCTCCGCGGCGACGACACGGCCGGATTGATCGGGGAGATCGAACGCCTCGCCGCCAATCCGGGTGCGATCTTCGAACGCGGCACGCCACCCGGCAACATGGCGGAGCCGGCCCCCACGCGTCAGGCCGAAATGTCAAAGGAGACGCCGCCCGCGCCCGCAGGCGAACCGGCACCCACCGACCGAACGAAAGCGGACGCGACCGCCACTCCGGCCCCTCCGTCAAACCCGACCATGGCGCCGAGCCCGACCATGGCACCCGCGGTCGCACCGCCGCCGCCGCCCGCCCCGCAGGCCGCGCCCCAAACCGCGAGCCGGCCACCGGAGACCGACGATCTGGAAGAGCGCATCGCCTGGCTCAAGGGCGCGGCGCAACGGGGCGATTCCAACGCCCAGCACGATTTGGCCGCGCTTTACGCCCAGGGCACCGGCGTCGAGCAGGATTATCGCTCCGCCTCCCATTGGTTCCGAGAAGCCGCCGTCCAGGGCATCGCAAACGCGCAATACAACCTGGGGGTCCTGCACGAACGCGGACTCGGCGTTCAGCAGGATCCGTTGGAGGCGCTGCTCTGGTACCTCAGTGCCGCCGAACAGGGCCACGCCGCCGCCCAGTACAATGTCGGCGTGGCCTATGCCGAGGGCAAAGGCATCCCCCAGAACTACCCCGAAGCCATCAAGTGGTTCGAGAAATCGGCCCTGCAGGGCCTGACCCGGGCGCAATACAATCTGGGCATCATGATGGAGGATGGGCTGGGCCGTACGCCGGACCTCGTCCAGGCCGCACGCTGGTACACCATCGCCGCCCGACGCGGCGAAGCCGACGCCCAGGCCCGCTACGACGAAATCGTCGCGCAGCTTTCCGCCGAGGAACTCGCCGAGGTCGACCGTCTTGTCGCCGAGAGCGTGATCGCGGCGGACGCACCGCCGTCGCCGATCCAAGCCGCCGGCGTCTCCGGCGCCGGTGCCGCGAGCCAGGACGCCGTGGCCCCACCGCCACCGGCCCGTCCGAAAACCGCCATGGTCGATCGCTCGGTGATCGCAGAGGTCCAGCTACTGTTGAACAGGTTGAATTTCGATTCAGGCCCGGCCGACGGAGTCATGGGCGACAAGACCCGATACGCGATCCGGGAATATCAAACGACCATGGGCCTCGACGTGACGGGCGAGCCTTCGGCGGTGCTGCTGACGCATCTGCGCGAGGTCGCGGGGCCCTAGCGCCCCTGCCGACGGTTCAGTCGGCTGCGGCCTCCAGCTTCGTCGTATCGTCGAGCAGGCGGCTCGGCGCCACCCACCAATCCGGCAAATCCTTCCGCAAGGCCGAAGCCGCGCGGCGGGCCGCGGCGGCATCGGCATAGAGTCCGAAACAGGTCGCCCCACTGCCTGACATGCGGGCCATCAGACAGGCTTCGGTGCCGCGAAGCGCAGCCAAGCCGTCGGCGATTCGAGGCAGGCAGGCGATCGCGGCCGCGGTCAGGTCGTTGGTGCGGGATTCGAGCATACCCGCCAGCGCCGCCGCGTCGGCGGGCGCTTCCGCGAAACGAGCAACCTGTCCGAACTCGCCTTCGCGCGCCCGGAACACCTGGGGCGTCGACAGGGGCAGAAGCGGGTTGGCGAGTACCAGATGGCAACGGGGCAGGCGCGGCACGGCATCCAGTTTCTCGCCGACACCGCCGATATAGGCGGCGCGACCGGCGAGGCAGACCGGCACGTCGGCGCCGAGCGTCAAGGCGAGGAGGTCCATCTTGTCCCGCGGCAGCGCGATATCCCAGAAGCGCGAGAGGAGGCGCAACACCGCCGCGGCATCGGCCGATCCGCCGCCGATTCCGCCAGCCACCGGCAGGCGCTTGATCAAACGAATCGCGGCGTCGGGCCGCCGGCCGGCCGCCTCGGCCAACGCCCGTGCGGCGCGCAGGACCAGATTGTCCGCCTCGTCCCGCAAGCGGTCCCCGAAAGGCCCGGCAAGCTCAAGGGAAAGCCCGTCGGCCGGCCGCGCCTCGATCGTGTCGTGCAGATCGGCAAAAGCGACCAGACTGTCGAGCAGATGATAGCCGTCGTCGCGCCGCCCGACGACGTGAAGGTAGAGGTTCAGCTTGGCCGGTGCCGGTGCCCGCAAGACCATCGTCGCCGCGCGCCGTCAGTCGCCCGCCTGGGCCTCGCTGCGCGCGCCCAATCCGTGCTCGATCTTGCCGCGGATCGTCGCGTCGGCCTCGATACCCGTGCCGAAGGACAGGGCGCGCTGCCACTGGAAACGGGCCTCCTGATGGCGGCCGACCTGCCAATAGGCGTCGCCCAGATGGTCGTTGATGACCGGGTCCGTCGGGCGCAACTCGACCGCGCGTTCGAGGTGGCGTACCGCATCCGGATATTCCCCGGCGCGGTACAGCACCCAGCCCAGGCTGTCGACGATATAGCCGTCGGTCGGCCGCAGCTCGACCGCGCGCTCGATCATGGCGCGCGCCCTGTCGAGGTTCAGGCCCTGATCGGCCCAGGAATAGCCGAGATAGTTCAGCAGGTAGGGATGCTCGGGCTGGCTGTCGAGCGCCGTCAGGAGGGCCTTCTCCGCCTCCTCCCATTGCTGGGACCGCTCGAGGGCGATGCCCATGGCGTAGTGCAGGGCCCATAGGCCCGGATCGTCGGGCGAGATGCGCGCCAAGGCGCCGCGATAGGCCACCACCGCCTCGTCCCAGCGCTCCTCGACCCGCATGAGATCGCCCAGCCGGTTGAGGGGTTCGGGGTCCAGAGCCCGCCGGTCGGCCAGGTGCCGCAGTTCGATCACCGCGTCGTCGGCCCGCTGGAGGCGCGCCAGCGCTTCGGCGACGCGCATGCGCGCTTCCCAGTAGAGCGGCGAGGCCTCGTCGATCGCCCGGAAGGTCTCGATCGCATCCTTCTCCCGGCCCAAGGCGTCGAGAATATCGCCGACGAGGAAGCGCGCGATATCCATGCCGGGCCGCAGCGAGAGCGCCAGATGGCCGAAGATCAGGCCGATCTGAGGCTCGTCCTGGCGGTAGAAACTGCCCGCCGTGCCGAAGAACACCTCGGCGGCACCGTCTTGCGCGGAAAGGACGATGGGCGTGGCCGCGTCGTCAGCCTGCAGCCGTTCCAACTCCGCGCGCACCAATTCGGAGTTCGGATTGCGCTCGTAATAGTCGCGCAGGGCCCTGTTCGCCGCCTCGCCCTCGCCCTGGCGGCGGAGCAGCGAGACATAGGCCTGAACCAGTCGGAAAGGCGGCCGATCGCTCGCCGCCATCGCTTCTTCGAATGCCTGGCGCGCTTCGGCGGCCCGCCCGGCGAGATCGAGAAGCAGACCCGCCTGCATATCGGCCATGGTTCCCGCGCCGCCTTCCGCGCGGACCGGTTCGAGCTGCGCCAGGGCCGCATCTACACCGTCGCCCCGGCCATACAGCGCCCAGGCGCGCAGCACGGGGCCGAGCAATCGGTTCAGGCCGTCTTCCGGCAAGGCGTCCAGACGCGCAAGGGCGGCATCCTCGTCGCCCTTGGCCATATCGTCGGCGAGCAGCACGAGCGACGCCGCCACGCCGACATCGCCCTCGCCCTCCAACGGTCCGGCAAGCGCGGCCGCTTGCTCGATGAAGCCGGCGCTGGCGGTCAGCAGGAAGGTCCGTTCGCGCAGTTCCAGATTGTCCGGCTCCTCGCCGGAGACCCGCGCCATGAACCGCGCCGCGTTGCCGAGATCGTAGATCGTCTCGGCATGGCGTCCCGCCAGATAGCTGCCGTAGCGCGAGCCCGCCGCCGCGTCGTCGCCCCGCGCGTCCGAAGCCGCCAGGGCCGGGGCGCCGAGAGCCGCGCCAGCCAACACCGCGGCGGCCAGAATCGCAATCGGTCGAATGGGCGTCCTGTTCATGCGCCGCACTCTAGCCCGGAACCTCGGTGCGCGCACAAGACCCTCTCCCGCATTCGTGATGGCGCGCGTCGTTCGGTTTCCTGCCGTATCCGTCACATATTCGGATAGTTCGGGCCGCCGCCGCCCTCGGGCACGACCCAGACGATATTTTGGGTCGGGTCCTTGATGTCGCAGGTCTTGCAGTGGACGCAGTTCTGGAAGTTGATCTGCAGGTGCGGCTTGCCGTCCTCGCCGTCCAGGAATTCGTAGACCCCGGCGGGGCAATAGCGCGCCTCCGGACCGCCATAGGTCTCCAGGTTCACCTGCACCGGCACCGAATCGTCCTTGAGGGTCAGATGCGCGGGCTGGTGCTCCTCATGGTTGGTGCTCGAGAGATAGACGCTGGAATTGCGGTCGAAAGTGACCTCGCCGTCGGGCTTGGGATATTGAATCGGCTTGTGCTTGTCCTTGGGCTCCAGCGCCGAATGGTCGGCGTGCTGCTTGAAGGTCCAGGGCGCCTTGCCCCGGAACAGATAGGTGTCGAGCGCGGAATAGACGAAGCCGCCCCACAGCCCCTTGCGGAAGGAAGGCCGGATGTTGCGCACGCCGTGCAGTTCCTTCCAGATCCACGACGTCTTCACCGCCTCGGGATAGGCTGCGAGCTCGGCGGGCGGCGCGTCCCGGCCCAGGGCGTCGGCCGCCGCCTCCGCCGCCAGCATGCCCGTCTTCATCGCATTGTGGGTGCCCTTGATCTTGGGTACGTTGAGGAAGCCGGCCGTACAGCCGATCAGGGCGCCGCCCGGGAAGACCAGCCGGGGAATCGACTGGAACCCGCCCTCGTTGAGCGCCCGTGCGCCATAGGCGATCCGCCGGCCGCCCTCGAAGGTCGGGCGGATGGCCGGATGGGTCTTGAAGCGCTGGAATTCCTCGAACGGGCTCAGGTAGGGGTTCTTGTAGTCCAGGCCGACGACGAAGCCGACCGCAACCTGATTGTCCTCCAGATGGTAGAGGAACGAGCCGCCATAGGTACCGTTATCCAGCGGCCAGCCGACCGTATGGGTGATCAGGCCCGGCTGGTGCTTGGCCGGGTCGATCTCCCACAGCTCCTTGATGCCGACTCCGTAGCTCTGGGGATCGACTCCGTCGCGCAGGCCGAAGCGATCGAAAAGCCTTTTGGTCAGGGAGCCGCGACAGCCCTCGGCGAACAAGGTGTACGTGGCGTGCAATTCGATGCCCGGCTGGTGGTTGGCCGTCGGTTCGCCGTCCTTGCCTATGCCCATGTCGCCGGTGGCGACACCATAGACCTTGCCGTCCTCGCCGATCAGGGTCTCGGCGGCGGCGAAGCCGGGATAAATCTCCACCCCCAGGGCTTCGGCCTGTTCGCCCAGCCAACGGCACAGATTGCCCAGGCTGACGATATAGTTGCCCTTGTTGTGCATCTGGGGCGGCGTCGGCAGGCGAAGCGACTTCGACGCCGTCAGGAACAGAAAGCGGTCCGCGGTCGCCGGTGTGTTGAGCGGCGCACCCATCGCCTTCCAGTCCGGCAACAGTTCGTCCAACGCCCTGGGCTCGATCACCGCGCCCGACAGGATATGGGCGCCGACTTCCGACCCTTTCTCCAATACGCAGACGGCGATTTCGCGTTCGCCCTCGGCGGCCAGTTGTTTAAGTCGGATCGCGGCGGACAACCCGGCAGGCCCCGCGCCCACGATCACCACGTCGTAGGCCATCGATTCGCGTTCCATGGCGCTTCCCCTGTTGCGTTTTCCGTCTTCCCGAGCCCGAGCCGCCGCTTGCCCCAACGGCCGTCCGGAAACGGCCGGGCGATACCATATCCATTATCATGCGGCTACCTCCGACAATATGCGAGTGGTAGGTTGGGCCATGCCGTCGACTCGGGATCTTGTGCAACTTCTGCGCTGGCAGGTCGAAGCCGGCGCCGACGAGGCGATCCTCGCCGCGCCGGTCGATCGCTTCCAGGCGCCGGCGGCGTCCCCAACTGATGCCCGGGCCGGCACCCCGACCAGGGCGCCCGCCCCCAAGCCCCGGGCGGCGCCCGTTCTCGCCTCGGCCGCGGCGGTGAACGAGACCGCCCAACATGCCGCCGCCCAAGCGGCGAATCTCGACGAACTCCGCGCCGCGCTGGAGGCTTTCGACGGCTGCGCGCTCAAGCAGACGGCCACGAACCTGGTCTTCGGCGACGGCAACCCGACGGCACGGATCATGTTCGTGGGGGAGGCGCCAGGGGCGGACGAGGATCGGCAGGGCCTGCCCTTCGTCGGCGTCAGCGGCCAGCTCCTCGACCGCATGCTCGGCTGGATCGGCCTCGACCGCGAGGCTTTCTTCATCACGAACATGCTGTTCTGGCGCCCGCCCGGAAACCGCCAGCCGACTCCGGCGGAGGTCGCCGCCTGCCTGCCCTTCGTCGAACGGATGATCAGCTTGGTCGACCCGGAGCTCCTGGTCATGGTCGGCGGCTCTTCCGCCAAGGCCCTCCTGGGCAAGAGCGAAGGGATCAAACGCCTGCGCGGGCGCTGGTTCACCTACGAAAACGCCTTCATGGCCCGGCCTATCCCGGCCGCCGCGATTTTCCACCCGGCCTATCTGTTGCGCTCCCCGGCCGAAAAACGGGCGGCGTGGCAAGACCTGCTGGCGATTCGGGAGAAATTGGATGCTTCGACCGATTCCTCGCCAAAACAATAGCTTGGCGATCTTGTCCACAGGAAAGGTCCCGGCCCGCCAATGCGTTTCCTTGATAACCCGTTAATTTTTGCGTATCCAATGCCGGTGACTGGGAATATACGACCCACAATCGCCTTGGGTGGCAAAGCGGCGGCACGGCGTCTTCTCGGCGCCGTTTTCGTATACGCCTTCGTCTGGGCCGGAACGACGGACGTCGCTCGCGCGGCCGACGATGGCCAGGAGACGGCGGCGCTCGCCCCCATCTTCGATATCGACGGCCAGATCGCACTCCCCGGCATCCTCGGCTTCGAAGACGCCGCCACCTATCGCGCCATCTTCGGATTGCAGGAAGCCGGGCGCTGGCAGGCCGCGGATCGTGAGATCAAGAAGCTCAAGGACAAACGCCTGCTCGGCTATGTCCTGGCCCAGCGATACATGCATCCGACGGCCTATCGCTCCAAATACGCCGAGCTGCGCGACTGGCTCGCCGAATACGCCGACCATCCCGACGCGGACCGCCTCCACGCCCTGGCCAAGAAGCGCCAATCCAAGGGCACGGCCAACCCGGCGGCGCCCAAGGGCAGCATCTATAACGGCTGGGCGATCTCCTACGGCGACGACGGCTATTACCGCTCGTCCAAGAAACTCGGCCCCGCCGCGACCAAGCGCAAGCAGACCGTCGAACGCACGGTCCGCAATCGTCTGCGCAAGGGCTGGCCGACCGGCGCCATGGAAATTCTGGAAACGGACGAAGCGAAGCGCCTCTTCGACGCGGTAGAGATCGCGCGCATCCGGGCCAGCGTCGCCGAGACCTACTACCTGAACAACAAAGACAAGGAAGCCCTGGCCGCCGCGGACGATGCCGCGGGCAAAGGCGAGTGGGCGAGCCAGGCCCATTGGGCCGGCGGTCTCGCCGCCTGGCGCCTCGGCGATCTCGACGGGGCCAAGCGCCATTTCGAAGCCCTCGCCCAGACCGGGCGAGCCGGCCGCTGGAACCGCGCCGCCGGCGCCTACTGGGCCGCCCGTGTCCATTTGGTCAGCCGCAACCCGTCCCAGGTCTCGATCTGGCTGCGGCGCGCGGCCGAGGAGCGCCATACGTTTTACGGCCTGCTCGCGCGCCGGGCGCTCGGCCTACCGCTCGATTTTGACTGGCAGCTTCCGAATTCCTCCAGCGCCGATCTTGCCGCGTTGAAGGCCGATCCGCGCGGAGCGCGGGCGCTCGCCCTGCTGCAGATCGGCCAACGGGATTGGGCCGAACAGGAATTGCGCCGCATTCATCCCGGCACCCCGGAGATGGCCCGCGCCATCGCGGTCGCCGCCGTGGGCGCGAACCTGCCCGGCCTGTCCCTGCGGGTCGCCGGTGCCTTGGAAGCGGACGGCGGCGAGCGATTCGACTCCGCGCATTTCCCCATTCCGGCCTGGCAGCCGGAGAACGGATTCCAGGTCGATCGGGCGCTGGTCTACGCCGTGATGCGCCAGGAATCGGCATTCGAGCCCCGGGCGGTGAGTCGCGCCGGCGCGCGCGGCCTGATGCAGGTCATGCCGGCAACGGCGCGTTTCATCGCCCGGCTCGAAGGGCTGGGCACGATTCGCACCAGCAATCTTTTCGATCCCGAGAAAAACATGCGCCTGGGTCAGGCCTATCTGTTGCACCTGATCGAGTATGACGGGGTCGACGGCGACCTGTTCCGCATGATGACCGCTTATAACGGCGGACCGGGCAATCTGGCGAAATGGGATCGCAACACGCGTTACGACGGCGACCCGCTGGTCTTTATCGAGAGCCTGCCGTCGCGGGAGACCCGGAACTACATCGAACGGGTGTTGACCTATTTCTGGATCTACCGGGACCGACTCGGCCAGCCGACACCGTCGCTGGACGCGATCGCCGCCGGCGAGTGGCCGTCCTATACCGCGCTCGACGGCACTGTCGGCGCCGTGGCGAATCGGGCCAAGGCCGACCGTGTCGAAAATTGACGAGTCGCGACCCTTTCTTCCGGTCCGCATTGCGGTCCTGACCGTCTCCGACAGCCGCACCGAAGCCGACGACCGTTCCGGCGGCATCCTCGTCGAACGCCTTCAGGAAGCCGGCCATGTCCTGGCCGACCGCGCGATCGTGCGCGACGACATCGGGACAATCGTGGACCGGCTGCGCAGCTGGATCGCCGATTCCGAGATCGACGCGGTGATCGCCACCGGCGGCACGGGCCTGACCGGGCGCGACGTCACCCCCGAAGCCTTCGAAGCGGTTTATGAAAAGCGGATCGATGGCTTCGGCGAACTGTTTCGGATGTTGAGCTACGACAAGATCGCCACCTCGACCATGCAATCCCGGGCAACCGGCGGCGTGGCGGGCGGCACCTATCTCTTCGCCCTGCCCGGCTCTCCCGGCGCCTGCAAGGACGGCTGGGACGGGATCCTCAAATGGCAACTCGATTCGCGCCTGCGGCCCTGCAACCTTGTCGAGCTGATGCCGCGCCTCATGGAGCATCTGGACGGCGCGGCCTAGGCCCGCGCGCGGGCATACCCCTCGGCGTCGTCGATATCAGCCAGCCGCGCCGCGAAACCGACCCGCATATGGCTTGGGACATTGCCGAGGCTGTCGGCCAAGGCGTGTTCCGTCGACCAGCGGACGCCGCGAAACAAGCCGACATGCCGCCCCGGCCGACGCAGGCCGACCAACCAGAATCCGCCATCCTCGGCCGGCCCAAACACCACGTCGTTCCGCGCGAGCAGGGCGAAGGCTTCCGCAAGATGGGCCGCCTCGACGCCGGGTATGTCGCTGCCGACCAGCAACGCCGGGCCGGGCCCGGACCCGTCGAGCGCGCGCAGCATCCGCACGCCCAGATCGCCCTGCCCCTGCGGACACCGCGCCATATGCCAAGGCCAGAACCGGCCGCGCCCGGCGAGCCCGTCGGGCGTGACCCACAGGGTCGTGCGCCATCTCGGATCGCGCCCAACTCGCCGAATCAAGTCGCCCATCGTCTCGCGGTAGAAACGCAGGGCCGCGGCGTCGCCGATCCCGGCGGCCAGG
Source organism: Rhodospirillaceae bacterium (assembly GCA_018699755.1). GTDB lineage: Bacteria > Pseudomonadota > Alphaproteobacteria > CADEGL01 > CADEGL01 > JABIRQ01. Next base: position 15,048 of record JABIRQ010000154.1, read on the forward strand.
CGTCGCTTGACCGCGCCGTAGCGCGGCGCCTTGGCGAAGATGATGAGATTGCGGGACGGTCCCATCGCGCCTCTCATCCATAGATCCGGCGAATCGCGGTCGTCGGCGCGCCGGCCAGATAGAGTGTCAGGCAAAAGAGGTTTCGTGCGGGCCGAGCCCACCAGCCGTCACACCGGTAGCGCGCGGCCGAGCTGAGCAAGGGCGCATCGAGCAAGGCGAGGCGATCACGGCCGAGGCGGCGCAGGATATCGACATCCTCCATGATCGGCAGGGGCCGATAGCCGTCGATCCGGTCGTACAGGGCGCGGGAAATCAACAACCCCTGGTCGCCATAAGGCAGGCCCAATCGCCGGGCCCGCCAGTTCGCCAGGCGCTCGACCCGACGCGCCTGAGGCGACGGGTCGTCGAGGGCGAAGCGAAAGGCAGCGGCCCGCACGGCGCTTTCCGGCGCGGCCAGATAGCCACGCAGCGCCTCGGCCCAGCCCGCGCCCGGCACCACATCGGCATGGAGAAAAAGCAGCCAAGACCCGCGCGCCGCCTTTGCGCCATGGGTCAGTTGGGGGCCGCGCCCTGCCGGCCCCTCGACCAGCTTCGCGCCGTGGGCTTCGGCGACGGCGCGCGTGTCGTCCGTCGAACCGCCATCGGAAACGATAATCTCGCACGCGATGCCGGCGAGGCGGGGCAACAAGCGGCCGAGGCCGGCGCCAGCATTGAGGGTCGGGATCACGATGCTCGGCATGGCCCTCGCGTTTCCACCGTCCGCGCCCTCGGCTTGCGCCGCTTTCGACGCCGCGCCATACAGGCCGTTGGTCATGACACGGGGTCATAGCACAGGGCGAAAGGAAGGGCGCGCCGCGCCATGACGGACCGATTCCAGGCGTCTGCTTCCGCCGCCGCGAATCCCACCGCGCTTGCGCGCATCGCCGCCCGCTTGCCCGGCGCCGTCCGGCTCGACCCTTCCGCATGGGAACGTCTGCCGACCACGGGCCTGGCCCATGACCACTTGCGCCCGCACGGCATGCGGATCGACGGCCTGCCCCTCTTGCTGCGCGTGCCGCGCACCAGCTTCTCGGGCCTCGCGCCCGGCGCCGCC
>JABIRQ010000290.1 GCA_018699755.1 Rhodospirillaceae bacterium
CCACGCCGGCCAGGATACCTTTGATGCGCTGGTCGAGGAACACGATCAGGATCAGCAGAATGGGCACGAAGACCAGCGCACTGCGCGCGCCCGACAGAACCGAGGCGACCATGAAGACGCCCATCATCAGCAGGCTGAACCGGCGCCAATTGGCGCTCGGGTCGATGCGCATGAGGGCATAGGCCATCACGATCATCGCCCAGGTGTAGCCGAAATACTGGCTGGTGAAGGTGAAGGTCGCTGGAATCCGGTAGTAATCGCCGCCGTAATCGAAGCTGGCGAAGCCCTGCGTCGCGTTGGCCGCGCGGTCGCCGTAGAAGGCCGTGATCGTCTCCTGGTATCCGAAGGTCGCGCTGCCGAACCACTGGAGCAGGCCGATCATGCAGGGCACGATCGCGATGCCCACCATGACCCGCAGGAAACGCACGAGATCGTCTTGGGTGCGCAGAAAGGCCGCGCCCATGAAGATCAGCGGAATGTAGAACAGCCAGACCTTGGCGCCGATCGCGGCGACCATCCAATGCAGGATGCCGGGGTTCAGGGTCTGGAGCAGAACGATCAACGCCATCGCGCCCATGCAGGCGAGCAGGCCCTGGGGAATCGGCGCTTGGCGGAGCAGCCGGGTGTTGAACACGAAGAAGGCGATATAGGCTGGGACGACGAAAACCAGGTCCTTGGCCAGAAGCGGCAGCTTGCTCGGGTGGAGGTAGAGGGCGACGGCGCCGCCGAAAGGCATATAGAGGCATAGGCCCCAGATGCCCCGGCGCCAGTTCAGGATCACGTAGAACCAGAACCCGATTCCCAGGATGCCCGCGACGGCGCCGAAAAAGCCGGTCATGGCGCACGCCTCTCCCGCGCGGCCGGGGCGGTCAACACGGCGTCGAGACCGTCGGCGTAGCGTTGCCAGGTGAAGGCGCTGGCGCGCTCCCGCGCCGCCCGGCCCATCGCCAAGCGCAGATCGCGGTCTCTATAAAGCTCTTCGATGCGGGCCATCATCGCGTCAATGTCTCGAATGGGCACGACGAAACCGTCCACGCCGTCGCGCACATGGGTTCCCGCATTGGGCGTGGTGATCACCGGCAGCCCGCTCGCCATCGCTTCGAGCACGGCGAAGGGCGAGCCCTCGTGGAGCGAGGGATAGACAAAAATATCGGCGTCCCGAAACAGATCATGGACTTCATGGTAGGGCACGCCGGGGATATGGCGATAGCCGTCGCGATAGGGCAGAAGCCCGGCGCCGCTTCCCACCACGGTTCCGACGAGCAGAAGCTCCGCATCGGGCAGGGCTAGGCGGCGCATCGCCTCGAGAAGATATTTGATGCCTTTCTTCTGACCGATCTGGCCGACATAGAGAACCCGGAAGGGTGCGCCGGACCGGGGCGTCGCGGGCGGATGGAAGCGCTCCGAATCGACGCCGTAGGGCAGATCGACGATGCGGTCGGGGGCGACGCCGTGGCGTTCCAGGGTTTCGCGGACATAGGCCGAGGGAGCCAGGACGCGGTCGGCTTCGCGCGCCTCGGCGGCGCATCGCTCGACCACCTCGGGCGGCGTGTCGGCGGCCAGGGAATCGGCGAAGTCCGGGTTGAGGGCCAGTTCCTCGCGGTAGACCGCCAGGGCGTCGGCCAGATGTCCGGTGCATTGGCTGAGAACGGTCGGCACGCCCAGGGCATGGGCCGCGCGCAGGGTGTGCAGCGCGAAAGTGTCGAAGGACAGGACCCGTTCCGCCTCCAGGTCGGGCAGGATCCGGGCGACATGCTTGTCGACCGCGACCGCCCGGCCGACCCGCAGGCGCGAGCGATACGGCTCCGGCAGGCCGAGTTTGGCGGCGGCGACATAGAGCATCTCCGGCCAGGGATAGAGCCCGACCCGCGCCGAATCGATGCCGTCCCGGCGGCGCCGACCGAGCTGCCGCTCGACCTTGCCGCGCAGGCCCGGCGGCAGGACGCGCAGCGCCGCGGCCAGCGCGCCCTTGCGATAGTAGAAGCCGGTTTCGAAGCGGTAGGGGTAGCCAAGCGCGGCCAGCATCGCGACGACCTGATAGGCCAGGGGGTTGGAGCCGCCATGGGACACCACGGTCCGGGGCTTGGGTGCGTTCATGTCGCGCCCTTGGCCAGGGCGCGGTAGACGGCGAGATAGCCTTCGGCCATCGCTCGACAGGAAAAGCGTTGGGCCCAGGCGGGGCCTTCGGCCGCGACCCTTGCGCGATGCCCGTCATCCTCGATCAGGCGGCGGATGCCGCGCGCGATATCGGCGGGGTCCGCCGGTGCGACCAGGATGCCGAGATCGCCCGTGACCTCCGGCAGCGCGCTGCGGTTCGAGACGACGCAAGGGGTGCCGCAGGCCAGCGCCTCGACCGCCGGCAGGCCGAAGCCCTCGGTATGGGACGGAAAGACCAGGCCGACCGCGCCCCGGTAGAGGCTGGCCATCTCGTCCGGCGAGGCGCCCTTTTCCAACACGATCAGCCTGTCCGCGACTCCGTTCGCGGCCGCGATACCCCGAATCGTCGCCAAGGCGCCCGGCACCGCGCCGTAGGCCCCGGCGCTGACCAGGGGCGGCGGATCCAGCCCTTCGGCCCGCAAACGGCCCATCGCGCCAAAGATGCCCTCGGGGTTCTTGCGATGGGTCATCACCCCGGCATGGAGCAGGTAGCGCGCGGGCAAGCCGAGTCCGCGCAGTCGTTCGCCGTCGCCCCGGCCGGCCTCCGGCTCGAAGCGCGACAGGTCGATGCCGTTATGGACATGGGAGATTCGGGTGCGCCCGAGTGCGTGGTGGGCGGCGAAATCCTCGGCGACGACGGCCGAGACGCCGACCACCTCGTCCGCTCGCGTCATGCGCCGGCACAGGGCCCGGTAGACTGCCCAGCCCTGGCGCACCCAGTCGTAGAACTCATGCAGGGTCACCACCGTCGGGCAGCGCGCGGCGCGAGGCGGCGGCGTGTGATCCAGCATGTGCAGGACGTCGAGACCGCGCAGGGCGCGGGCCATGCCGAAGCCGCTTTCGGTTTCGATCAGATGCATCAGATGGGCGTATTTGCGCCGCCGATCCATCCTGGGCCACAGCCCGGAGAGGCCGCAGGCCCTGATCTCCGAACCTGGGATGGCGGCGACCAGGGTCGTCAGGGGTTCGGGCACGGGACCGTGGTCGACCAGGGCGACCAAGCGGGGCGGTTCCTCCGCCTCGGCCAGGCCGCGCACGAGGTTCTGGGCGAAGATGCCCATGCCGCCCAAGGCCCCGGTCGGCGCTTTGAGCCAGGCCCGCTGCAGCCAGCGCAGGTCGAGGCCGAGGCGAAGGGGGGCGGTCATCCCGCCCGCCCCGAGGCGCGCAGGTCGCGCAGGCCGTTCCAGGCATGGCGCAGATCGTCCAGGCGTGGGCGCAACAATTCGCCGATTCCGATCCCGAAGGTGCCGCGCGCGACGATCAGCAGATAGATCACCGCGCAGCTTTGCGACAGCACCGCGGCCCAGGCCGCGCCGACGACGCCCAGACGCGGCATCAGGACCAGCAGGGCCGTGGCGTTGACGGCCAGGGCGATACCTTCGGTCCGGCCGATCGGCCCCAGGCGTTCGTAGGCCTTGCAGCCCTGGATCAGGATGGCCTTTGCGGCAAGGGGCAGGGTCGCCAGCACGAGGACGTGAAGCAGCGGCGTGGCGGCGACGAACGCGTCGCCGTAGAGCAGCGCCAGCAGCCAGTCGGCCAGCAGGTACAAGGCGACGGTTCCGCCCAGGGCGACGGCGACGGCGAGGCGCAGGAACCGGCCGAGGATGACGGCCTTCTGCTCCGGTTCGGCCCGTGCTGCGACCTTGGGAAAGGTCAGAACGGAGAGCAGGGAGGTGAAATTGGACACCAGCCCCGCGACGCCGAAGGCGACGACATAGAGGCCCAGATCCTCGGCTGTCAGGGCGCGCTCGATGAAGATCTGGTCAAGGCGGCCGTTGAGGGTCGCCAGGGCCACGCCCGAGAGGATCGGCAGGACGTAGATCGCGAAGCGGCGCATCAGGGCGAAATCGGGCCGCCAGCCGGTCCAGCCTTCGCGCCGGATCATCGCGCCGACCCCGATCAGGAGGGCGGCGTTCGCCAGAAGTTGGGCGATGACGAATTCCGTCAGGGTGACCCGGCCCATGACCAGGAAGCCGAGAACGAAGCCGGGATAGAGGACCGTCACCGCGATGCGGCAGCCGTTCCAGACGCCCATCCGCAGGGCGCCCTGAAACATGCCCGCGGCCGTCAGACCCAGCGCGCCGAGCAGGACATGGCCGAAATAGAGGCTTGCGGCGAAAACCACCTCCGGCCGGTGGCCGGCATAGAGGGTCGGCGCCAGCAGGATGCCGGCGGCGGCGACCGGGATGCCGATCAGCAGGATCAAGGCGCAGGCCGAAGCGAAGATCTGGCCGGGCGGAGCGGATTTGCGCGCCGACCAGTAGACCACGGCATCGACCAGGACGACCGTGGTCAGGGCCGCCGCGATCTGGGGGTAGAGGAACACGGCGGCCAGTTCGCCCCGCCCCTCCGGCCCCAGAATGCGCGCGGCCAAGACGCCGCTGCCGAGACTGGCGAGCGCCACGATGACATGGGCGAACCCGGTGTAGAGCAGATCCTTCATGGCGCGGATGTCATCGGGGCACGGCCCCATCCGTGGCCTTGCCCGGATCGGGCTTGTCGAAGCGGACGAGATGCTCGACCCCGATCGGTGTCGCGCAGCGCAAGGTCCGGCCGATTTGCAAGCCCGCTTCGCCGGCCATGGCGGCGAGCTGTTCGCGGAACACCGGATAGGATTCGGCGATTCGCCGCCGCCGCCAGACCGCGTAGCCGACCGGGCCGAGGAGAGAGAAGCTGCAGATCACGCCCTGCGCCGCGACCCGTCCGAATTCGGCCAGGGCCCGGTATTGGACCGGCCAGGGCAGATGCTTGGTCAGGGCGAAGGAAAAGATGAAATCGAAGCTGCCGTCCGGGAAGGGCAGACGTTCGACCTCGCCGCAAACGAAGCCGCCGGCGATGCCGCAACCTTCGCCCCGCTCGCGGGCATGGCGCAGCATGCCGGTGGACAGATCGATGCCGGTGACCGCCGGGCTCCGTTCCGCCAGGGCCGGCAACCAGCGGCCGTTGCCGGTTGGGCAGTCGAGGATCCGCGCGCACGCGGGAATCTCCGCCGTCAGCGCGTGGATCGCCCGGCGCTCGGCCGCGCGGCGATAGCGGGTCAAGGGGCCGCCCGCCTCCTCGCGCATGTAACCTGCGCCGGCTGCTTCGCCCTGATAGGCGGCGCGTGCGCTGTAGCCGGGCGGTGCGGGTTCAGGCTTCGAGGACATGGCGGTAGATCTCCATTCGTCTTCGCGCGACCGCGTCCAGGCTGAATCCCGCGACGGCCCCCCCCGTGCGGCCTCCCCCAGGGCCGCGCGGCGCGGCGCATCGGCGGCCAGGAGCAGCACGAAGACGCCGATGCCAAGCAGGATATCGGTCAGGGAAATGCGCATGCCGCGATCGCTTCGGCCAAGGCGGGTGGGTCGGCCGGCGGAACCAGCAGGCCGGTCTTGCCGTCGAGCAATTCGGGGATGATACCGGAGCGCGTGCCGATGCAGGCAATTCCGCAGGCCATCGCCTCCATCAGGGCGTGGGCGTCGTGCTCCTCGTGGTCGGGCAGCACGTGGGCCGGGAGGCAGAACAGGTCCAGTCCGCGCAGAAAGGGCGCCACGGCGGCATGGGGCACGGTCGGCGCGACATCCAGCCAATTCTCTTCGCGTGCACGCGCGGCCAGCGGTGCGGCCAGGAAGGAGCCGGCGCTAATCCCCATATACATTTGAAAGTCACAGACTGAAAGATTGGAGAAAAGCGTGTCCAGGGCGATGAGCCCCCCGATCTTAAATGCTCCCCCTGAGATCGCCCCGCCAGACAGGACCAGAGCAAGCTTTGGCTTACGTCGACGTGCGGCCTGAGACTTCTGAACGA
>JABIRQ010000292.1 GCA_018699755.1 Rhodospirillaceae bacterium
ATTTCGTCGAGAAGCTGCGCGAGGGGCGCGAGGACGACATCCGCCAATGCGTCGGCGCGTCCTACTGCCTGGACCGGCTCTATACCGGTGGCGGCGCGCTCTGCATCCAGAACGCCGCGACCGGGCGCGAGCGCACCATGCCGCACAAGATCGCGCCCAAGATCGGCGGGGCGGCGAACGGCGCCAAAAAGGTCGTCGTGATCGGCGCCGGCCCCGGCGGGATGGAGGCTGCGCGGGTTTCGGCCGAGCGCGGGCACGACGTGGTGCTGTTCGAGGCGACGGACCGCATGGGCGGCCAGATCAACCTCGCCACGAAGGTCGGCCACCGCGAGAACCTCTCGGGAGTCACCCGCTGGCTCGAATCCCAGATCCGGAAACTGCCCGTCGATCTGCGCATGGAGACGATGGCGACGGCCGAGGCGGTGAAGGCCGAAAGCCCGGACGTGGTGATCGTCGCCACTGGCGGCCGCCCCAATTCCGGCCGGCTCCAGGACTCCGCCCTCGTGGCGACGGGCCAGGACATCCTCTCCGGCCGGGTTGAGCCGGGCGAGACGGTGCTGGTCTATGACGATCAGAACGACCATCAGGGCGTCTCCGTCGCCGAATATCTGGCCGAGCGCGGGGCACGGGTCGAGCTGGTCACGCCGGACTGGATGACGGGATCGAAGCTCGGCCCGACCAACCGGCCGATCCATATCCGCAACCTGCACGCCAAGGGGGTGGTGATGACCCCGGACCTGCGCCTCGGAGGGGTCGAGGCCGAGGGGAATCGCATCGTCGCCGTCCTGCACAACGACTATTCCGAGGGCGACGAGGAGCGCCTGGTCGATCAGGTCGTGGTCGAGCACGGCACCCTGCCGAACGAGGAGCTGTATTTCGCCCTGCGCCCGGATTCGGTCAATCTGGGCGAGGTCGATATCGACGCCCTGCTCGAGGGCCGGCCCCAGGAGATCGCGACCAACCCGGCTGGCGCCTACCGCCTGTTCCGCATCGGCGACGCCGTGACCAGCCGCAACATCCACGCCGCCATCTACGACGCGCTCAGGCTCTGCAAGGATTTCTAGGCTAAACACCGGCACCGGCCTTCCTCACCCTGAGCCTGTCGAAGGGTGAGCCGGCTACGCGGCACGGCCCCATTCCCGATGTTGTCCCGGGACTTGTTCCCGGGACCCATTGCCCTCTCGGTTCACACGGGCGGTGCGGTCTTTCGCGCCGGATCGCCGCTTTCGATTGCGTTAAGTGGCCGGCCGGGACGCGGACTCGGCGGCTCTTCGCCCCTTGCGGGTTCCCATGGGTCCCGGGAACGAGTCCCGGGACGACGGTGGTATGGGATGCGAGAACCAACGTCTCCCCACCGCCGGTTTCGCGCTAGACTGCGCTCCACGCCTATAGGGGAGGGAAACAACCATGACAGCGCCCGTGATCGATTTTCGCGTCCGCCTGCCGGACGAGATGCGGCCCGAGATCGACGTGCCGCCCGAGGTCTGGCAGCAGTACCAGGAGGTGCTGGGGGTTCAGGACAAGCTGAAACTGGGCTTCGAGGACCTCAAGGCGGAGATGGATGCCTGCGGCGTCTCCCACGCCGTGATCCACGCGGAATACGAAATCGGCGACCCGGCCGACGCGATGAACGAGACGGTCGCCGAACTGGTCAAGGCCGATCCGAAGCGCTTCTCAGGCGTCGGCACGGTATCGATGGAACGCTTCAAGGTCATGCGCGCGGTCGCGCAGGTCCAGCGCTGCGCCGATCTGGGCTTGGTCGGCATCTCGCTCCAGCCCTCCTTCTTCCGCATGCCGATCTGCGAGCGCACCCTCTATCCGGTCTATGCCAAGGCGGCGGAATGCGGCCTGATGGTCGCCCTGCACACGGGCATCAACTACGGCGTGACCCATCCCATGCGCCATGACGATCCGCTCCAGCTCGACGATCTGGCCTGCGATTTCCCGGACTTGAAGCTGATCGCCGCCCATGCCGGCTGGCCCTGGGCCGCGCAGATGGTCGCCGTCGCGCGCAAGCATCCCAACGTCTACATGGAGTTCGGCGGCCTCGCCCCGAAATATGTCGGCCAACCCGGCACGGGATGGGAGGTCGTGCGCCGCTTCATGGACAGCGTCTGCCAGGACCAGATCCTCTACGGCACCGACTGGCCAGTGATGAGCCAGGAGCGCACCCTGGCCGAATGGCGCGAGATGGGTCTCAAGCCCCAGGTCGAGGAGAAACTGCTGGGCGGCAACGCCGCCCGGCTGCTGGGGAGATGACCGACCACCTCTTCCGACAGGCGCCCAAGCGGCGGGACTGGCCGCTGATCGTCCGGGGCGAGGGCGCACGGGTCTTCGACGCTGGGGGCCGCACCATCGTCGACGGCACCTCGGGCGGAGTCTGCGTCGTCAATGTCGGCCATGGAGTCCGGGAAATCCCCGACGCCATGGCGGAGCAGGCCAAGAAGATCGCCTTCGCCTTCGCCGGCGCGGTCGACAACCCGGCGGAGCGGGAACTGGCCGACCGCCTCGCCGCCCTGGCGCCCGGCGAGCTCAACCGGGTGTTCTTCGTCAACACGGGGTCCGAGGCGACGGAGACGGCGGTCAAGCTGACCCGCCACTATTTCCTCGAGACCGGCCGGCCCGAAAAGCACAAGGTGATCGGCCGCCTGCACAGCTACCACGGCAGCTCCTTCGGCGCGCTCAGCTATGGCGGCCGGATGGACCGGCGCAAGGCCTACGGCCCCTATCTCTGGGACCATCCCAAGATCGAGCCCTGCTACTGCTACCGCTGCCCCTTCGGCAAGACGCCGGAGGCGTGCGGCGTGCCCTGCGCCGAGGACCTGGACCGGGCGATCCGCGAGGCGGGGCCGGAAACAGTGGCCGCCTTCGTCGCCGAGCCGGTGGTCAGCACGCCCATCGCCGGGGCCGCGCCGCCGCCCGAGTATTTCCCGCGCATCCGCGAGATCTGCGATGCCCATGACGTGATGTTCATCGCCGACGAGGTGGTGACCGGCTTCGGCCGCACGGGCCGCATGTTCGGCCTGGACCATTGGAACGTGGCGCCGGATTTCCTCTGCATCGGCAAGGGGATGAGCGGGGGCTACGCGCCCCTGGCGGCGACGATCGTCCACGAAAAGGTGTTTGAGGCGATTGCCGGGGGCAGCGGAGTCGCGCCCATCGGCTTCTCCTATGGCGGCAATCCGGTCTCCTGCGCCGCCGGCCTCGCCGCCCTGGACTATATCGAGGCCCATGATCTGGTGACTCGCGCCGCGCGCATGGGCGAGCACTTCGGCGCGGCGCTGGAGGAATTGCGCGACCATCCCCTGGTCGGCGACGTGCGGGGCATAGGCCTGCTGCGCGGGGTCGAGATCGTCTCGGACAAACCCACGAAGACGCCCTTCTTCCGCGCCCTGCGCGCGGCCGAAACCATCTCTGCACACGC
>JABIRQ010000061.1 GCA_018699755.1 Rhodospirillaceae bacterium
CGGCGGCCGCCGGGTTCGCGCTGATCGCGGCATCCAGCCCGCCGGCCCGTGCCGACGCGGCTTTGGCGGTCGCCTTCCAGTCTTGGGGCCTTTGCGCCGACTACAACAGCGCGGCCGAGGCCGAGCAATGCGCCATGCAGATGTGCCAGGCGGAAAGCCGCGACAATCCGGGGGCTTGCGAGTTGATCTTCGCCTGCGACCGGGGCGGCTACGGTGCCTTGGCGGCCAGTCCGGATTCCGAGCTCCTGGGCGCGGCCTGCGGCCATTTCTCGCCGGAATCGGCGGAGGCGGCCGCGATCAAGCAATGCACGGAAGGCGGCCCAGGCTGCGGCGTGATCGCCCAGTGGCAGGACTACAAGGGCGCGGATCCGGCCGTCATACCCCAGGGCATCGAATAGCGACGGTATCGAATAGCGGGTCGGCCAAGGTCGTTGCCCGCATCCCTCGACCGGGTCTTGGGCCTGGCGGCAGCCTCGGGTACTCAGGCCGGTAAGGTTTGGCCCTGGCGCTTCGTTGGCTGACTCTTCGTCAAAAATTTTCGGGCAAATGTTGACGGCCCGACCCTATGAATGGGGCCGGGCCGAAAGTTTGCGCAACGGCAAGACGTGCCGGTCCGTCGTTAAGCGCAGGCGATGGAGCCGCCGCAGGTGTATTTGGTCCCGTGCCGCTCATCCAGGGCTTCGTCGGCCAAATCGTCGTCGTGATAGGTATCGAATGGCATATCGTTGGACATCGGATGCTTCTCCTCGCTTTTCCGTGCATACGTTGAAAACGGCTAGGCCCTTCAAATAAAACGGGCCGGCCTTCGATCATTCGCGGGGACATCGGGTCATCGAATCGTGGCCCAGTTCAGAGAGCGAATGCATAGAAAGACTTCCAACAACGCGCCTCGGTGTCAATTGCAAACCCAGCCTGAAACGAATGACGGGATGCTCCCGGTCAGATGTGCGACAATTTTCCCATAAGAAATTCTAGGGAAAACGAGTGCTTCAATCCCAGCGCGCGGTCTCGTATTTCGCGATCCGGTCCGGATCGACCTCGACGCCCAGGCCGGGGCCGTCCGGGATAACGATCTCGCCGTTCGCGACCGGGAAGGGCGCCGCGAGGACGTCCTCGGCGAGGTAGTAGGTCGGCTGGTAGAACTCGCAGCCCAGCGAGATATTGCGCGTCGCGGCAATCATCTGCGCGCCCGCCATGCAGGACAGGCCGGTTTCGAACATGCTGCCGCCATAGCAGGCGATGCCGGCCGCCTCGGCGATGGCGGCGATCGCGCGCGCCGGGCCCATGCCGCCCGATTTGTGAATCTTGACGCTGAACAGGTCGGCCGCGCGAAGGCCGACGGCGCGCAGGGCGTCGGTCGGATCGAAGACGCTTTCGTCCGCCATCAGCGGGGTATCCAACGCGGCGGCGAGATCGGCCATGACCTCCATCTTGTCGGCGGGGACGGGCTGCTCGATGAAGGTCGGGGCGAAGGCTTCGACGTCGCGCAGCTTGGGCAGGGCATCCCAGCAATCGAGCCCCTGGTTGAAATCGACCCGCAGATCGACTTCGTCGGGCATGACCTCGCGCAACCGTTCGAGCCGGGCCAGATCCGCGGCATGGGTCGAGAAGCCGGTCTTGACCTTGAACAGGCGCAAGCCGTCGGCCAGCAGGGCGGGCAGGGCTTCCAGGTCCTTTTCGAAATCGGGGTTGGCGATCGAGATGCTCAGCGGAACGGTATCGCGCAGCTTGCCGCCGAGCAGGACGTGGAGCGGCGCGCCGATCGCCCGGCCGACGATGTCGTAGAGCGCCATTTCCAAAGCGGCCTTGGCCTCCGGGCTATGCACCACGGCTTGGCGGGCTCGGCCCATGATCTCTTCGATGCGAAACGCGTCGGCGCCCACCACGAAGGGCCGGAAATGGACGTGCAGGGCACCCACGGCGGCCTCCGCCGTGCCGGTAAAGACGGCCCAGGGCGCGGCCTCGCCCCAGCCGGTGATGCCGGCGTCCGTCGTCAGTTCGACGAAGACGTTGGTGACCCCGTCGGCCACCGTGCCCACCCCCTGGCTGCGGGCGGAACGCACGGGCAGGCGAAGGGTGCGGACGGTCATGCTGGTGATGGTGAGCGCTGCCACGGATGGGGTCCTCCTCGGCTTGTCAGGACGGTCC
>JABIRQ010000059.1 GCA_018699755.1 Rhodospirillaceae bacterium
AAATACGTCACCGGCACCGAGCTCTTCGTGACCGGGGGCCAGCACCTGATCTAGGCGCCGGCCCCCCGGAACGACTGCGACTCCAGATCAGAATCGATCAGGCGAGACCCTTGTCCTGGACCATCTTCCAGGTTTCGTCGAGGGCCGTGCCGAAGCGGGCGAGCATGTCCTCGGTTTCCTCGGCGGTGATCACCAGGGGCGGGCAGAAGCCCATGGAATCGCCCATTGCCCGGGTAATGAGGCCATGCTCCTGCGCGCGCGCGGCGCAGAAGGCGCCGACCCCGTCCTTGGGCCCGAAGGCTTCCTTGGTCTTCTTGTTTTTGACCAGCTCGATGCCGCCGATCAGACCGACGCCGCGGACCTCGCCCACCAGCGGATGGTCGGCGAAGGCGTGGAGGCCGTTCTGCAGGACGGGCGCCACCTGGCCGACATGGCCCAACAGGTCCCGCTCTTCATAAATCTTCAAGGCTTCGTGGGCGACCGCCGCGGCGACGGGATGGCCGGTATAGGTATAGCCGTGCCCCCACATGCCGACATCGTCCGAGCCCTTCATCAGGCCCTGGAAGATTTCCTCGGAGATCATCACCGCCGCGATCGGCAGATAGGCCGAGGACAGGGCCTTGGCCATGCTCATGATGTCCGGCTTGAGGTCGTAGGTCTGGCTGCCCCAATACTTGCCGGTGCGCATGAAGCCGCAGATCACCTCGTCGGCGATGAACAGCACGTCGTATTTCTTGAGCACGGCCTGGATCTTGGCGAAATAGGTCTTGGGCGGAGTCAGCACGCCGCCGGCGCCCATGATCGGCTCGGCGATGAAGGCCGCGACCGTCTCCGGCCCCTCGTCCAGGATCAGCTTCTCCAGGTCGTCGGCCATGCGGGTCGCGAAATCCTCCTCGCTCTCGCCCGCCTCGGCATTGCGGTAGTAGTGCGGGCAGGAGGTGTGGAGGATGTTGGCGATCGGCAGGTCGAAATGTTTGTGGACATGGGGCAGGCCGGTGAGGCTGGCCGCCGCCACGGTCACGCCGTGATAGCCCTTGGTCCGGGCGATGATTTTCTTCTTCTCGGGCCGGCCGATGGCGTTGTTGTAGTACCAGACGATCTTGACGACCGTGTCGTTGGCTTCCGAGCCGGAATTGGTGAAGAACGCCTTGGACATGGGGACCGGCGCCAGCTCGATCAGGCGCTCGGCTAGGTCGATGCCGGGCTCGTGCGCCTTGGAGCCGAACTGGTGGTAATAGGACAGGGTCTTCATCGTCTCGGCGGCCTTGTCGACAAGGCGCTGCTCGCCGAAGCCCAGGGCGGTGCACCACAGGCCGGCCAGGCCCTCGATATAAGGTTTGCCGACCTCGTCGTAGACATAGATGCCCTTGCCCTCGCGGATGACCAGCGAGCCGGTCTTCTGGTGCTCGCTGAGATCTGTGTACGGGTGCAGGGCATAGGCGATATCGCGCGCCTGGGGCGAATTGGGGATGGTGGTCATGGCGAAGTCCTCGCGCGTTGTCGTGTCGGTCGAATGGCGAACGGGGCGGAAGGTCGAGCGGAATGTCTTGCGCCCGACGCCTGGCCGCTTTTTCGGAAAACCTATTCGGACGCCACTCTAACGCCACGCCCAGGCGGGACCAAGGCCGAAGCGCTTTCCTAGCGCGCCTCAGTCCAGCTTTCCGAAAAGGCCAGGGCGCAGGTGCTGAACGGCCGACCGTCGCGCTCGGCCGGGTGCGGCTGGCCGGCGGCTTCGACGCCGTTGACGGTCAGGCGCGCCCCCGCCGCGGGGATCAGGACGGTGCACACGCCGTAGGGCCGTTTCGGGTCCTGACCCGGCTGGGTGTGGACGAGCAGGGGATCGCCCATTTCGTACCAGGTCATCGCGATCTCGTCGTCGCGCGATTCGATCCGCTCGGTCCAGAAATAGCGCGGGTCGCCCTGCTTATCGAACCAGGCGTCGATTACCGGGATCGACCGGTCGCCGGTCGCCGGATTCAGCATCCCCTGGACGGTATCCTGGAGCCAGCGGGTCATGGCGATATTGTCGGAATAGATGCGCCAGCGGTCTTCGGTCAGTTCGCTTTTGATATAGAGCACATGGCCCGGACCGGCGGGGCTGAACAGGATGCGCCAATAGCTGGCCTCGGTCGTGTTGTCGCCGCCCTTCGCGGGGCCCAGGCGGATGAAGGGGTTCTCTCCCGTCACGATGACGCGGTTCGGATCGGTGGCGGTCATATCGGGTTCTCCTTCGGATTTTTTCGCTGTGGTGACGGTCGGCCCGCGCAACCGCCGAGTCAAACGCACCGGCCTAGCTGCGGCCGTATTTGTCCTCGAGCCGTTCAATATCGTCCTCGCCGAGATAGTCCCCCGACTGGACCTCGATCAGGTCGAGGGGATCGTCGCCGATATTCTCCAACCGGTGCACGGCGCCGAGAGGGATGTAGGTCGACTGGTTCGCCTCCAGCACGAAGCTTTCCTCGTCGCGGGTGACCCGCGCTCGCCCGCGCACGACGATCCAATGCTCGGCCCGGTGCCGGTGTTTCTGGAGCGAGAGTTTCGCGCCCGGCTTCACCGTGATGTGCTTGACCTGGAACCCGTCGCCGGAATCGATTCCTTCGTAGCTGCCCCAGGGGCGGAACACCTTGCGGTGCTGATCGGCCTCGTCATGACCGCCCTCGCGCAGGGCGTCGTAGAGGGCGCGAACCTCCTGGGCCCGGTCCTTGGGCGCGACCAGGACGGCGTCGGCGGTCGTCACAACGACCATGTCTTCGAGGCCCAGGGCCGCGATCAGCGGGCCGTCGGCACGGAGATAGCTGTCGCGGCTGTCGACCGCGACCACGGTGCCGACCGTCGCGTTGCCTTCGTCGTCCCGATCGACCGCGTCCCACAAGGCGGACCAGGAGCCGACATCGCTCCATCCCAGATCCGCCGGAACAACGGCGGCGCGGTCGGTATGCTCCATGACCGCGTAGTCGATGGATTCCGCGTCACAGGCGGCGAAGGCCGCCTCGTCCAGGCGGAGGAAGTCGAGATCGGCCCGCGCTTCGGCGACCGCCTTGCGGCAGGCTTCGGCCATTGCCGGGCGGAGGCGGTCGAGTTCGGCCAGATAGGCGTCGGCGCGGAACAGGAACATGCCGCTGTTCCAGGCGTGATCGCCCCGGGCGAGATAGCGGGCGGCGGTTTTCTCGTCCGGCTTTTCGGCGAAGCGCGCGACCGCGTAGGCGCCATCGCAACCTTCGAGCGCGGCCCCCCGGGCGATATAGCCGTAGCCGGTTTCCGGCCGGTCGGGCGGGATGCCGAAAGTCACCAGCCAGCCCGCTTCGGCGGCGACCGCGGCGCGGGCGACGGCGGACCGGAAGGCCGCCGTGTCGCGGATGACGTGATCCGAGGGCAGCACCAGCATCAGGGCATCGCTTTCGCCCAGCCAGGCGGCTGCGGCGGCGATGGCGGGTGCGGTGTTGCGCGCCACGGGCTCGAGCATGATGGCGGCCGGCGCGGCGTCCACCGAACGCATCTGCTCGGCCACGACGAAGCGGTGATCGTCGCTGCACACCACGACCGGCGCCGCGAAGGCGGCCGTATCCGAAACCCGCAAGGCGGTTTCCTGGAGCATCGTCCGGCCCGAGGTCAGCGCGATGAACTGCTTGGGATAATGCGGCCGGGAAAGCGGCCAAAGTCGCGTGCCCGCGCCACCGGACAGGATGACGGGATGGATGGTCGCCATCGACACCTCTTGCCTAGGCGCGCAGCATAGCGTTCGGTGGGGCCGGGGCAAGGATACGAGGCGCGGGCGTTGACCTGCGTCAATGCCACCGCCCCGCGAATCCGCGAGATTGTCCGCAACGGCGGATCCGGCATTGCCGATGAGAAGGAGAGAGCCATGGCCCTCAAGGACATTCTGGTACATGTCGATAATGACGAGCGCGGCGCATTGCGCGCGCGTCTGGCAGTAGACTTGGCCCGCCGGCACGAGGCGCATCTGACCGGCCTCGGTGTCAGCGGCTTTACGGTCGTGCCTTCCTTCGTCGACGCGGAATTGCCGACCGAGATCGTCCAGGCCCATATCGAAGCCTCGCGCGTGGAAGCCGAAGCCGCGGGCGATTCGTTCCGCGCGGCGGCCGATCAGGCGGGAATCGGGGTGGAATGGCGAGTCGTCGAGCAACCCGTGGCCGATGTCGCCCGGGTCGTCGCCCTGCATGCCCGCCACGCCGACCTGACCGTGATGGGCCAGCCCGATCCGGAGGCGGATGGGCGCAGCCTGAGCCTCGACATCGTCGAACGCCTGCTGCTCGATGCCGGCGGGCCGGTCCTGCTGATTCCCTATGCGGGCCGGTTTGAGGTCCTTGGCGGCCATGTCATGCTGGCCTGGAACGGCAGCCGGGAAGCGGCCCGAGCGGTGCGCGATTCCCTGCCTTTCCTGGCCAAGGGAACCCAGGTCACCGTGCTGCGGGTCAACCCGCCGGGCCGCGATCCGGGCGAGCGCGACATCGGCGGAGCCGACATCGCGGTCCACCTGGCGCGTCACGGGCTCGAGGTCGAGGTCGCCCATGTCGTTGCCAAGGACATGAATGTCGGCGACATGATCCTGTCGCGCGCCGCCGATGCCGGGGCCGACATGATCGTCATGGGCGCCTATGGCCATTCGCGCCTGCGCGAAATGGTCCTGGGCGGCGCCACCCGTCATATCCTCCAGCACATGACCGTGCCGGTGCTGATGTCGCACTAAGCTTCTCGATAACGCATTGGGGCCGCTTGAGCGGCCGTGCGCCCGCGCCTACTCTCCCCGCAACCGTAGCGGTGGACAGGAGAGAGCAGGGCCATGGCCGTCAAGAAAAAGATCGAGGCGCTTCACGAGGAAATGACGACCTGGCGGCGTCATGTCCACCAGCATCCCGAAACCGCCTTCGAGGAGGAGAAGACCGCCGATTTCGTGGCGGAGAAGCTCCAATCCTTCGGCATCGAGGTGCATCGCGGCCTGGCCGGGACTGGGGTCGTCGGCACCTTGAAGGGCAAGTCGGACAAGAGCGGCCGCACCGTCGGCCTGCGCGCCGATATGGACGCCCTGCATATCCACGAGCAGACCAACCTGCCCTATGCCTCGGTCGGCACCGGCCGGCACGAGGGGCGGATGCATGCCTGCGGCCATGACGGCCATACCACGATGCTGCTGGGCGCGGCCCGCTATCTGGCCGAGACCCGCGATTTCGACGGCACGATCCATTTCATCTTCCAGCCTGCCGAGGAGAACGAGGGCGGCGGCCGGGTGATGGTCGAGGAGGGGCTGTTCGACAAGTTCCCCTGCGAATCGGTCTATGGCCTGCACAACTGGCCGGGGCGGCCGGTCGGCACCTTCGCCATCCGCCCGGGTCCGATGATGAGCGCCTACGATATCTTCGAAGCGAAGATCA
>JABIRQ010000058.1 GCA_018699755.1 Rhodospirillaceae bacterium
CTGCCGACATTAATTTCGACTCTAGTTTATCAAGCAATCTTGTGTGGCAAATATGTGTGGTAGCGATAAAATGAATTGTTATTAAACCGTTGAAAATAAATTGTTTTTTATCTTAATATAGAAATGGCGGAGGGTGTGGGATTCGAACCCACGCCACCCTTTCGGGTGGACGGATTAGCAATCCGCTGCATTCGACCACTCTGCCAACCCTCCGCGGTGGGCCGAACATGGCCCGCCCTTCTAGCGACGGCCCCGGCCTTAGTCAACGCGGGCCTCGCGGGCCGGGCCTCGCCCCGCGAATCGCCGCGCGCCCGTTAACCATTCGCCAACCCTTCCCCCGCCAAGCTGCAGGAGCCGGCCCAGGCCGGCATCGGATTGGCTTCCAGGATGGAGGCGGGGATGGCCCTGTCGAAACGCTGTATCGAAACCTTGGTGGACCTGGTCGAGATCAAGCTGAGCACGATCCAGGTCTTCGATCGCGAGGACGCGCGCGAGCTCGCGGTGCTCGAGGCCTGCCGGGACGAGCTCTCGGCCCTGGCCCGCGGCGCCCCGGCCAAGACGCCCAGGGTCGTCGCCATGACGCGCGGGCAAGGGAAGGCGGCGGCCGCCGCCTGAGCCGGGCGGAAGAAAAGGGGACAGTCTCCTTTTCTCGCGTCTATCCCGCGTCGGGGACGGCCATGCCGCGCCGCACGGCGGGGCGGGCGGTCATCGCGTCGAACCAGCGTTGGACCTCGGGGAAATCCGCCAGGTCCATGCCCTGCCACTCGTGGCGCGAAATCCAGGGATAGATCGCGATATCGGCGATCGAATATTCGCCGTCGACCACCCAGTCCCGGCCCTTCAGGCGCTTGTCGAGCACGCCGTAGAGCCGCTTGGCCTCGTTGGTGTAGCGGTCGATGGCGTAGGGAATCTTCTCGGGCGCGAAGCGGCGGAAATGATGGGCCTGGCCCAGAAACGGGCCGATCCCTCCCATCTGCCACATCAGCCATTCCAGGCATTGGATGCGCGCCAGCGGATCCTTCGGCATCAGCTTGCCGGTCTTCTCGGCGAGATAGATCAGGATCGCCCCGGTCTCGAAGACCGAGACCGGCGTCCCGGTCGGCCCCTCGGGATCGAGGATGGCCGGGATCTTGTTGTTCGGGCTCAGCTTCAGGAAGCCGGGCTCGAACTGATCGTCCGCCATGATGTCCACCGGGTGGACGGTGTAGGCCAGACCCAGCTCTTCCAGGGCGATCGAGACCTTGCGCCCGTTGGGCGTGCCCCAGGTGTGCAGTTCGATGGCCGCCACGGCTCAGCGCTTCTCGTATTGGGCGGCGCCGAACAGCATTTCCTTGGTCTTCTCGTCCATCGGGCCCTGGCGCCGCCGGTCGGCCAGGACCTGGAGCGCCTTCTCCACCGCCGGCCGGGCGTTGATCGCGTCGAACCAGCGTTGGACATGGGCGTAGTCCGCCAGCACCACGCCCTGATTCTCGTAGCTCCGCAGCCAGGGCATGATGGCCATGTCGGCGATGGTGTATTCCTCCGCCGCGACCCAGTCCCGGCCGTCGAGCCGGCGGTCGAGCACGCCGTAAAGGCGGTTGGCCTCCTTGGTGTAGCGGTCGATGGCGTATTGGATCTTCTCGGGCGCATAGTTCCGGAAATGATGCGCCTGGCCCAGCATCGGGCCGATGCCGCCCATCTGAAACATCAGCCATTGCAGCACGTCGTAGCGCTTGCGCGGCTCGCTGGGGAAGAACTTGCCCGTCTTCTCGCCCAGATACTGCAGCATCGCGCCGGATTCGAAGACGCTGATCGGCTTGCCGCCCGGACCGTCCTGATCGACCATCGCGGGCATCTTGTTATTCGGGCTAATCTTCAGGAACTCGGGCTTGAACTGGTCCCCCGCGCCGATATCGATGGCGTGGACGTTGTACGCGAGGCCGCATTCCTCGAGCATGATATGGACCTTGTGCCCGTTCGGGGTGGGCCAGGTGTAGAGATCGATCATCGTCGCTTCTCCTTCTGCGCCCGTCAGCGCCGCTTGTATTGTTCGTCGCCGAACAGGTTCTTCCAGGATTCCTCGGTGAACGTGCCGGCCTTGTCCTCCAGCCGGGCCATGTCGCGGGCCACGGCGGGGCGCGCCGAGATCGTCTCGAACCAGCGCTTCACGTTCGGGAAATCCTCGATCTTCTGGCCCTGGCGCTCGTACAGCCGGCACCAGGGAAAGATCGCCATGTCGGCGATGGAATAGCCGCCACCGGCGACCCAGTCCCTGTCGCCGATCTGCTTGTCGAGGACGCCGTAGAGCCGGCCGCCCTCGTTGGTGTAGCGGTCCATGGCGTATTTGATGCGCTCCGGCGCGTAGGCGTTGAAATGATGGGCTTGGCCCAGCATCGGGCCGAAGCCGCCCATCTGCCAGTAGAGCCATTGCAGCACGTCCCAGCGGGCATGGGGCTCCTCGGGCAGGAATTGGCCGGTCTTGTCGGCGAGATAGATCAGGATCGCGCCCGATTCGAACAGGGTGATCGGCTTGCCGTCCGGACCGTCCTCGTCAACCAGGGCGGGGATCTTGTTGTTCGGGCTGATCTTCAGGAACTCGGGGTCGAACTGCTCGCCCTTGTCCATGCTGATGAAATGGTCGCGGTATTCGAGGCCGCATTCCTCCAGCATGATGTGGATCTTCTGGCCGTTGGGCGTCGAGCCCGTATAGAGGTCGATCATCCGGCGTTTCCTCCCCATCTGTCCGCGCCCAAGCCGGGCTCAAACTAGGGCCAAACTAAGATGGCCCCGCCGGACGGACAAGCGGCCGCACCCGTTTGCGCCCGTGCATGGTGCGCAAAGCCCCCGGCGCCGCGCCTTGACACCGCGCGCGGAGAGGCGCGAAATCCGCGCTTCTTGTGGGAGTGGCGTGTCCACGCGGCGCGCCGAACGCGCGGCAGGCCCGGTCGCGATCGACGAACCGCTGAAACCGGGGGGCGGGCCGGCCATGTCTGCGTTTTCCACGATCTCGTCGTCATGAACCTGCGCCGCGCCGCGTTCCTGATCCCCGCCCTTCTCTGGGTCGGATTCGCCACCGCCGCCCAGGGCGAGCCGACCAGCGTGAGCCGGAGCGAGATCCTCCTCCGCGACGATCTCGTGGTTTTTCGCCTGGCCGCCTCCGCCCACGATCTCGCCTCGGCCCTGGAGATGGCCCCCCATCTGACGGCGCCGATCGAAAAGCAGGATTTCGAGGACCGGCGCGCGACGGTCGAGAGCTATCTCGGCGCGGGCCTGCACGTCGCCTCGGAGGCCGGCGATTGCCCCCTGCTCTCCGTCACCCCCGACTATCGCGGCATGCCCGAGATCATGGCCGCCGCCCTGGCCTTTCGCTGCCCCGCGCCGCCGCGCCGCCTGGCCGTCGATTTCGACCTTTTTTTCGGGTTCGACCCTGCCCATCGCAGCCTGGGCGCGGTTCTCCCAGGCGACGGGCAGGACGGCGGACAGGTCGAGTTCGTGTTCGACGAATCCAACCGGCGTTTCGATTTCGACACCGCGGCCGAGCGAACCGTCGAGCAGTCCTGGGGCGCGCGTTTCTTGAGTGTCCTGGCCCTGGGATTTACCCATATCGTCAACGCGCTGGACCACTTCCTGTTCCTGCTCGTCCTGGTGCTTCCGCGCCTTCGGATCTGGCCGATCGTCAAGGCGGTCACGGCCCTCGTGGTCGCCCACACCATCACCATGGGCTTGGCCTGGTACGGCGGTTTCGATCCGCCCGGCGGCCCGATCGAAACCCTGATCGCCCTCACCATCGTCGTCGTCGCCCTGATGAACCTGGCCAATCGCGCCATGGCCTGGCGCTGGGTCCTCGCCTTCGTCTTCGGCCTGCTGCACGGCCTCGGCTTCTACGACGTGCTGCGCGCCCTCCATCTCGGCAATGCCGACGCGGCGACCAACCTGCTGGCCTTCAACCTGGGAATCGAGATCGGCCAGATCGCCATCGTCGGCCCGATCGCGGGCGTGCTGGTCTGGTGGCGGGACCGCGGCTGGTATCCGGGCTTCGTGCGCGCCACGTCCCTGCTGATCCTGATCGTCGCCGGCTTCTGGGGCATCGAGCGCGGCCTGACTCTCTGAACCGCGGAGGAACGTCCCTCGCGGCGTCCCTACGAGGGCGGATCTTACGAGGTTGGGTCGGGGCAATAGGCCGCGCCGAGGACCGGCTCGGCCGGGCCCGCCTGGATCAGGACGGCGCAACCTTCGCCCTCCGCCAGGCCCGGATCGGGCACCGGGAATTCGGCCGCCTCGCCGGCCCAGTCGCCGACCGCCTCCATCGCCAGCACGGCATGGGCGTTGACCAGGGTCTTGCCGTGATTCTCGCCGCCCAGCACCTGGGTCTCATGACGCCGCTTGAACCGCGCCAGCCATACCGTGGCGGGCCCCGGCGCCTCGCCCGAGACCGCCACGCGCAGCCCGCCGTCGCCGCCCCCGCGCACCGCCACGTCGAGGCC
>JABIRQ010000057.1 GCA_018699755.1 Rhodospirillaceae bacterium
CATGATCGCCTTTCGCCGCGACGGCCGCCTCGATCCGGGCGCCGAGCGCTGGCGGGCGGCGACCGAAATCTTCGAGGGCCATCGGTTCGACGACGAGGAAACTGTGGCGGCCATCGGCCGCCTGTACAGGGAGACTGGCGAGCTGATCGATCCCCATAGCGCGATCGGAATCGAGGCGGCGCGCGCCGCGTCTCTCGACCCGTCCATCCCTGTCGTGGCCCTGGCGACCGCCCATCCGGCCAAATTCCCGGACGCGGTCGAGCGCGCCACCGGCCAGCGCCCGGCCCTGCCCGAGGCCATGGCCGATCTCGACACGCGGACGGAGCATTGTGCGACCCTGCCCAACGACGCGCCGGCGTTGAAAAGCTTCGTGCGCGCACGCGCCACAGCTCTGGGGGCGGCATGACGATCCGGTCGACGGTCCTGCCCGGCGGGCTGACGGTCCTGAGCGACGAAATGCCGACGGTGGAAAGCGCCTCGGTCGGCGTCTGGGTGCGGGCGGGCGCGCGCGACGAGCGGCCGGAGCAGAACGGTATCGCTCATCTGCTGGAACACATGGCCTTCAAGGGGACGGCGCGGCGCAGCCCGCGCGCGATCGCCGAGGAGATCGAGGCGGTGGGCGGCCATCTCAACGCCTTCACCTCGCGCGAACAGACGGCCTATTACGCGCGCGTCCTGGCGGACGACGTGCCGCTGGCCGTCGACCTGCTCGCCGATATCCTCCAGCATTCCACCCTCGATGCGGACGAATTGGCGCGCGAGCGCGAGGTCGTCGTGCAGGAGATCGGCCAGGCCCACGACACGCCGGACGACATCGTCTTCGATCATTTCCAGGCCGTCGCCTATCCGGATCAAGCCATGGGACGGCCCGTGCTCGGCACGGCCGAGACCGTGCGCGCCATGGATCGGGACACGGTCGGCGCCTATCTCGCCCGCCACTATCGCGGCACGCGCATGATCCTGGCCGCCGCCGGGCGGGTCGAGCACGACGCCCTGGTCGAGCTTGCGGGCGCGGCCTTCGAGGCGCTGCCGCCCGGCGAGGCGGGAGAGATCGAGCCCGCAATCTACAAAGGCGGAGAAGCGCGCGAGGCGCGCGAGCTGGAGCAGTTGCATCTCGTCCTCGGTTTTCCAGGCTTCGCATTCGAGGACGAGGATTATTACGCCCTGTCCGTCTTTTCGACCCTGTACGGCGGCGGCATGTCCTCGCGTCTGTTCCAGGAGGTGCGCGAGGAACGGGGCCTCGCCTACAGCATCTATTCCTTTCACAGCTCCTATACCGATGGCGGGCTGTTCGGCGTCTACGCCGGGACAAGCGGGTCCGACGCCGAGGAGTTGCTCGACGTGATCGCCCGGGAATCCGCGACCCTCGCCCAGACGGTGTCGGAAGAGGAAATCGCCCGCGCCCGCGCCCAGATCAAGGCCGGCGTCCTGATGGCGCTCGAAAGTTCCTGGGCGCGTTGCGAACGCTTGGCCAATCACCTGATCTCCTTCGGCCGGATCGTGCCCATCGAAGAGATGGTCCGGCGGATCGACGCGGTGGACGCGGACTCTGTCGCGCGCACGGCCCGGCGGCTCTTCTCGGGCCGCCCCACGGTCGCCGCGGTCGGGCCTGTCGACGGCCTGGAAAGTTACGATAGGATAGCCCGGCGGTTCGGATGACGGTTCGGATGGTGGTTCGGGGGATGCCGTGCCGGGAGCGACAAGGATGATGGGGGCGATTCGGGTCTGGACCGGCGGTTCGCCGTCGACCCATCTGACCGGGCAACGAATCTATCTGCGGGCGCCGACCGACCGCGACTGGCGGGTCTGGGCGGAGTTGCGCGCTGCCTCGCGGGCCTTTCTCGAGCCCTGGGAACCGGTCTGGCCCCACGATTCCCTGACCCGCGAGAACTACCGCCGCCGGCTGCGCCAGATCTCCCAGGAATGGCGCGAGGACTCGGCCTACAGCTTTCACATCCTGCGCCAGGGCGACAACGCGTTGCTGGGCGGTATCACCTTGTCGAACGTGCGCCGCGGAGTCGCCCAATGCGGCACCCTCGGCTATTGGATCGGGCGGCCCTATGCGCGCAGCGGATTCATGAGCGAGGCGCTGCACAGGGTGGTCGAGTTTTCCTTCGGCCAGCTCGGCCTGCACCGGTTGGAGGCTGCCTGCCTGCCCAACAACGAGGCGAGCCGCGGGCTGCTGCTCAAGAACGGCTTCACGGAAGAGGGCTACGCCCGCAAGTATCTCCGCATTCACGGCGCCTGGCAGGACCATCTGCTCTTCGGCCTGGTGCAGGACGATCCACGCGAAAAACCGTGACGGACTTCGCCTAGTTCGGGGTCCGGTTCAGGCGTGACCGGCCTGGCCGGATAGCGCGCTCGGGCTGATCCCGATCCGGGCCAGGGACTCGTTCCAGCGCGTTTCGAGTTCGAGGCCGAAGATCAGGTCGTGATCGGCCGGGGCGTGCAGCCAGCCGTTCTGTTGGATCTCGCCTTCGAGCTGTCCCGGGCCCCAGCCGGCATAGCCGAGCGCCAGCAGGCGTTGGGCCGGGCCGTCGCCCTCGGCGATCGCCTTCAGAATGTCGATCGAGGCCGTAAGGGCGATGCCGCCATCGACTTCGAGGGTGCCGTCGAGCTTGTAGTCCGCGGAGTGCAGGACGAAGCCGCGGCTCTGCTCGACCGGGCCGCCGAACAGGATGCGGATGGCGTTCTCGGGCGGGGTCGTTTCGATGCCGATCTGCTCCAGCAGGTCGGGGAAGGTGATCGAATCCAGTTCGCGGTTGATGACCAACCCCATCGCGCCGTCTTCGGAATGGGCGCAGATATAGATCACCGAGCGCTCGAAGCGGGGATCGGACATGGCTGGCATCGCGACCAGAAGCTGGCCGGTCAGATAGCCGGAATTGGGGTTCTGCTCGGTCATGGCAGCGTCAAGCATGACTCCTCCATCGGCTTGCAATCAAGCGGCCTGCGCGGGCGGGCGGATGCCGCACGGGATCGTGACGCGAATTGCGCGCGTCTTACGGGTCGAATCGCCCATTTATCCTATATATATGGGGTGAGGCGGGGCTGAGGTGAGCCTCGGCGCGAAAGGATCGGAATGCGGCAGGCGAGGTCGGGTGCGGCGTGGGCGGCGACAGCGGCGAGACATCTCGCGGTGCCGATCGCATTTGCCCTGCTGCTTCTGGCCGGACCCGTTTCGGCTGCCCCGACCGCCGCATCGGACTGGTCCCAGAACGAGTTCGGCATGGTCCGCCTGGTCGCGGCGACCGATGCGGTGGGCGCGGGCGACGCCGTGCGCCTGGGCCTGGAATTCCGCCTCGCACCCCATTGGAAGGTCTATTGGCGCTCGCCCGGCGCGGCCGGGTATCCGCCGCGCCTGGATTTCGCCGGGTCGAGCAATCTGGGCGAGGCCCGGATGCTCTGGCCGGCGCCGACCCGGTTCAGCGTTCTGGGGCTGGAAACCCTGGGCTACGAGGATCAGGTCCTCTACCCCATCGAGGTGCGTTTGGCCCGCGCGGGTGAAGCTCTCGCGCTGAAAGCCCGGGTCGACTACCTGACCTGCAGCGAGATCTGCGTGCCGATGGAGGTCGATCTGGCTCTCGACCTGCCGGCGGGACCGGCGGAGCCCAGCCGGTTCGCCCATTTGATCGAGCGTTTCGCCGAACGGGTGCCGGGCGACGGGCGGATGCAGGGCATTCGCCTCGCCCAAGCGCGCCTGCTCGATGGCGATGATTCGGGTGCCGTGGTCGAGGTGACGGCCGAGTCCGACCTGCCCTTCGCCGCTCCGGATCTGTTCGTCGAGGGGCCCGCCCTCTATGCCTTCGACCGCCCGCAGGTGCGCATGGAGGAGGGCGGCCGCAGCGCCGTCATGCGGGTCGCGGCCCATCCCGCGACCGCGACGGCGCCGCCCCTGGAGCGTGAAGCCCTGACCTTCACCCTGGTCGACGGCGCGCGCGCCGTAGAGGCCGTCCTGACCCCCGAACGGGCGGTTGCGCCGCCCGAAGCGCCGGGCCGTGGCTGGCTGACGATCCTGGCCCTGGCCCTTCTGGGCGGCCTGATCCTCAACCTGATGCCCTGCGTTCTTCCCGTCCTGTCCCTGAAATTGCTTTCCGTCGTCAAGTTGGGCGGGGCCGAACGGGCTGCGGTTCGGCGAGGCTTCCTCGCCACCTCGGCGGGGATCCTGGCGTCCTTCCTGGTGTTGGCGGCCGCCCTGGCCGCCCTCAAGGCGGGGGGCGTTTCGATCGGCTGGGGCATTCAGTTCCAGCAGCCGGTCTTCCTGGGCGCGATGGCCCTGATCGTTGCCTTGTTCGCGGCGAATCTCTGGGGCCTGTTCGAGATTCGCCTGCCGGCCTTCCTGGGTGGGCGTCTGGCCACGGCGGGCGCCGACGGCGCGCGGCCCACGAGCCTGACCGGCCATTTCATGACGGGCGCCCTGGCGACCCTGCTGGCGACTCCGTGTTCGGCGCCCTTCCTGGGCACGGCGGTCGGCTTCGCCCTGGCGCGGGGGACGACCGAGATCATGCTGATCTTCGCCTTCCTCGGGCTGGGCCTGGCGCTGCCCTACCTGGCCGTCGCCGCCTTTCCGGGCCTTGCCCGCCGCCTGCCGCGCCCCGGCGCCTGGATGGTCGGCTTGCGCCGGGTTCTCGGGCTGCTGCTCGCCGGCACCGCGCTCTGGCTGCTCTGGATCATGGCGGCCCAGCGCGGGCCGTTCGCCGCCCTTGCCGAGGGCGCGGTGATCGTCGCCTTCGTCGCCGCCCTGCCGCTGGGTCGTCGTCTCTCCCGGCCGGTGGCGGCCGGCTTGCTGGCGGTTTTGGCCGCCGCGGCGATCGCCGTGCCGGCCCTGTCGACGGTGTCGAAACCCGCGATTCAGGCCCCGGCAGGGCAGGAAACCGCCTGGGCGCCGTTCCGGCCCGCCGCGATCGCCGGGCTGGTGGCCGAAGGCAAGACCGTCTTCGTCGATATCACCGCCGATTGGTGCGTGACCTGCCAAGTCAACAAGGCGGCGGTGCTCGACCGGGGCGAGGCGGCCACGCGGCTGGCCTCTTCCCAGGTCGTCGCCATGCAGGGCGACTGGACCAACCCGGACGACGAAATCGCCCGTTATTTGGCGTCCTTCGGGCGTTACGGCATCCCCTTCAATGCGGTCTTTGGGCCCGGCGCGCCGGATGGCGTCGTCCTGCCCGAACTGTTGTCCCAGAGCGCGGTCGCCGATGCCTTCGCCGCCGCCGGCGGGCCGCCGGCCCTGGCGGCGCAATAAATTCCGCCTCCGTTGTCCGGAGGCGGGTCCGATACTAGATTGAGGAATGGGATTCGGGGCCCTTGAGGCGCCGGCCGCAACGATCATGCATTCGCGAGGAGGACTGCCAGTCATGACGATAAAAGTTGGAGACAAGGTGCCGTCGGCGAGTTTGAAGGAAATGGGCCCCGACGGGCCGCAGGAAGTTTCGACCGACGAGCTTTTTGCCGGCAAGACCGTCGCGCTGTTCGCCGTGCCGGGCGCTTTCACGCCGACCTGCTCGGCCAAGCATCTGCCGGGCTTCGTCGAAAAGGCCGGCGCGCTCAAGGGCAAGGGCGTGGACGAGATCGTGTGCCTGTCGGTCAACGACGCTTTCGTGATGGGTGCCTGGGGCAAGGACCAGAAGGTGGGCGACAAGGTCCGCATGATGGCGGACGGCAGCGCCGATCTGACCCGCAAGATGGGGCTGGAGCTCGACCTCAACCCGATGGGGCTGGGCACGCGCTCGCGCCGCTATTCCATGGTCGTGAAGGACGGCAAGGTCGCGAAGCTCAACCTCGAGGAAGGCGGCGCCTATGCCGTCAG
This sequence comes from Rhodospirillaceae bacterium, assembly GCA_018699755.1. Taxonomy (GTDB): domain Bacteria; phylum Pseudomonadota; class Alphaproteobacteria; order CADEGL01; family CADEGL01; genus JABIRQ01. The sequence goes on from JABIRQ010000057.1 coordinate 5,807, forward strand.
CGACGCCGACACCATGTTCGGCCAGCTTTAGGCGAAGCAATCGTCCGTTGCGGAATCAGGGGGCTTCGGCCCCCTTTTTTCGTGCCTTCTCGGGCAGATAGGGCGTCATGCCCTGGCGTGCCAAGGCGTCGGCCCGTTCGTTTTCCGGATGGCCGGAATGGCCCTTCACCCAGTGCCACTCGATCCGGTGGTGGGCCAGCGCTTCCTCGAGGCGTTGCCATAGATCGATATTCTTGACCGATTTGCGGGCGGCGGTGCGCCAACCGTTCTTTTTCCAGCCGTGAATCCAGCGCGTGATGCCGTCGCGGAGATAGACGCTGTCCGTGTGCAGATGCGCCTCGATCGGGCGCTTCATCGCCTCCAACGCCTGGATCGCGGCCATCATCTCCATGCGGTTGTTGGTCGTCTCGGCCTCGCCTCCGCAGATCTCCTTCTCCCGGCTGCCGAAGCGCATCACGGCACCCCAGCCGCCCGGACCCGGATTCCCGCTGCAGGCGCCGTCCGTATAGATTTCGACGACCGCCTGCTTAGTCGAGGCCATAGGCCCCGGGCCTGGCGACACCCTGGTGGAAACGCAGCTTGCTCTCGTATTCGAGCGGGTCCTTGGGTTGCGCGAAGGCGCCCGGCGGGTGATTCAGCAGATCGTAGAGCCGGGTCAGGAGGAAGCGCAGGGCGCTGCCGCGGGCGAGCAGGGGCAACATCTCCAGCTCGCGGTCGGAGAAGGGCCGAACCCGCCGATAGGCCGCCAGCATGCGCCGCGCCTTGGTAGCGTTGAAGCCGCCATCGGCTTCGAAGCACCAAGCGTTCAGGCAGATCGCGACCTCATAGGCGAAGGCGTCGTTGCAGGCGAAATAGAAATCGATGAAGCCCGAGAGGCTGTCGTTCCGGAAGAAGACGTTGTCGGGGAACAGATCGGCATGGATGACTCCGCCGGGCAGGTCTCCAGGCCATTCGCGTTCGAGAAAGTCCAGCTCCTCTCCCAAAAGTTCAGCCAGGCCCGGCTTGACCTCATGGGCGCGGGCCGCCGTCGCGTCGTAGAGTGGGCGCCAGCCGGCGACGGACAGGTTGTTGGGGCGGTGCATGGCGAAGGACTCGCCCGCCAGATGCATATGGGCCATGGCCTCGCCCAGGCCGGCGCAATGGTGCGGATGAATGCGCCGCACCGACAGGCCGGGCAGGAACGTGACAATGGCCGCCGGCTTGTCGCATAGCTCGCGCAGGGCCTCGCCATCCGTGCCGCGCACCGGCAGGGGGCAGGGAAACCCGGTTTGGGCGAGATGTTCCATCAGGCCGAGGAAATAGGGCAGATCCTCGCGCGCCACGCGCTTTTCGTAGATCGTCAGGATGAAGCTTTCCCGCTCCGTCTGGATCAGGAAGTTGGAGTTCTCGACCCCTTCGGCGATCCCCTTGCAGGAGATCACCGCGCCGATCCCGTATTGGGCGACGAAGGCGGTGAGTTCGCCGTCGGAGACGTCGGTATAGACGGCCAAGGCGGCGCCCTAGCCCCGCGCCGCGGGAAACGGGACGGCGTATCCCCGGGCCGGTCGGGCCTTGTCTAAGTTCAAGCGCTTCACTAGATTCCAACGTCTGCGGGCCGGGTCTGACCGTCTCCCCGGTGCCGGGAAGCCCTTCCTACATAGACCAGCCTCGGGACGAACGGAAGCGAGACATGGCCGAACCTATCGCCGCCCAGAAAGAACCCTACGCCGTCGAGGTCAAAGCCGGCCGGCGTTATTTCTGGTGCGCCTGCGGGCGGAGCGCGAAGCAGCCCTTCTGCGACGGTTCGCACGCCGGAACCGGGCTGGAGCCCCTGCAATACAAGGCCGAGAAGGACCGCAAGGTCTTCTTCTGCGGTTGCAAGGCGACCGCCAAGATGCCGCTTTGCGACGGCACGCACGCCAAGCTTTGATCGGAGCACTGGCCATTCCCGCATTTCTCCGCCCCCTGAGGCGCGGCTTCGTGCTCCTGGCCTTGCTGGTCGGGGCCGCCTTCGTGCTGTCCTCGTGCAAGGAAAAGCTGCCGCCCTGTCCTTTGGTCAGGGTGCAGGCACCGCTCAACCAGATCACCAAATTCGCGCCCGGCGCGCCGATGGCGGAGGAGAATGTCGTCTATGCCTCGCGCATTCGCGGGGTCGCCATCAAATGCACCTATGCCGAGGTCAAGGCGCGGGCAAACGCCAAGGGCCAGGGTGCCAGCGACACGATGGAGGTCCTCCTCAAGATTTCGTTCGAGACCTTGCGCGGGGCCGCGGGGTCGGGCAGCGAGGTGCAGGCCGAATATTTCGTCGCCGTCACCGACCGCCGCAAGGCCGTGCTCAACCGTGAGGTTTTCCAGGTCGAGCTGCCGCTGCCGGCGGGCCGCGGGGTGGCGACGACGGAACAGGAGGCCTGGATGGACTTCGAGCTGGAGGGGCGCACCGGCCTGGCCTTCGAGATCTATGTCGGCTTCCAGCTCACCGACGAAGAAACGGAATTCAACAAGCGCCTGCTGGGCGGCTCTTAGCGCCGCCTTCCAAGGCTCTGGCCGGGTGGCCCTCGCTTGACATTCCCCGCCCCTCCACTACGCTCGCCGGTGAGCGGGTTCATACCCCTCGGCACGACCGAGGAACCCTGCGGGAGAGACCGGCTGAGAGCCGGCGCCGAAGGAGCAACCGCCCCGGAAACTCTCAGGCAAACGGACCGCAGGGGGAGGCGTCTCTGGAAAGCGGGTGCGGGCCGATTCGGTCTCGTGGCCCCACCGAAGGAGTAACCCGGCGTAGGCGCCGGAGAATCTCTCAGGTTCGACGACAGAGGGGGCGCGTTGCGGCAGGGCTTTCGGGCCGGGCCGCGGGCGCCAACTGGCGGAGGAGTTGAGAGATGGTTTCGGAGTCAGGCGCCTTGGGGCGGACCCCCCTTTACGATCTTCATGTCGAGCTTGGGGCCAAGATGGTGCCCTTCGCCGGCTATGACATGCCGGTGCAGTATCCGGCCGGCATTCTGAGCGAACACAAGCATACGCGGGCGGCCGCGGGCCTGTTCGACGTCTCCCATATGGGCCAGGTCAGCCTGCGGGGCGACGATCCGGCGGCGGCGTTGGAAAGCCTGGTGCCCGGCGATATCGCGGGGCTCGAAGACGGGCGCATGCGCTATACCCAGTTCACCAACGACGCTGGTGGCATCCTCGACGACCTGATGGTCACCCGGCGCGGCGACCATCTGTTTCTGGTCGTCAACGCGGGTTGCAAGGAGGACGACATCGCCCATCTGCGCGCCGCGCTGGCCGGGCGATGCGAGGTCGAAACCCATGATGACCGGGCGCTGATCGCCCTGCAGGGGCCGGAGGCGGCTGCTGTGCTGACCCGTCTGGCCGGCGCCGGTGTCGTCACGATGCCCTTCATGGCGGCGGCGGATGTGGCGGTTGACGGAGTCGACTGCTTCGTCACCCGTTCGGGCTATACCGGCGAGGACGGCTACGAGATTTCCTGCCCGGGCGAGGCCTCCGACGGCCTGGCGCGGCGCCTGCTGGCCGAAGCGGAGGTCGAGCCCATCGGCCTGGGCGCACGGGACTCCCTGCGCCTGGAGGCCGGTCTCTGCCTCTACGGCCACGATATCGACACGACGACCACGCCGATCGAGGCCGCGCTGCTGTGGAGCATCGGCAAGCGCCGGCGCGAGGAGGGCGGCTTTCCGGGCGACGCGGTGATCCAGGCGCAGATTCGCGACGGCGCGCCGCGCAGACGGGTCGGCATCCAGCCCGAGGGCCGTGCCCCGGCGCGCGAGCATGCTGCGGTGCATATCCCCGGCGGGGCTGCGATTGGCGAGGTGACGAGTGGCGGCTTCGGCCCCAGCGTCGGCCGGCCAGTGGCGATGGGCTATGTCGAGACCGCCCATGCCAAGGCGGGCACGGCGCTGGAACTGACGGTGCGCGGCAAGGCGCTGCCGGCGGAAGTGGCAAAGCTGCCGTTCCAGCCGCAGCGCTACTACCGCGGTTGAGGAAAAATAGAGAAAGCAACAGGGGAAGAGCGGCGATGAGCGACCTTAAATACACCAAGGAGCACGAATGGCTCCGCATTGAGGGGGATGTTGGAACCTGCGGCATCACGGATTACGCCCAGGACCAGTTGGGTGACGTCGTCTTCGTCGAAGTGCCCGAGAAGGGCCTTTCGGTCGAGCAGAACGGCGATATCGCGGTGGTCGAATCGGTGAAGGCCGCGAGCGAGATCTACGCCCCGGTGGCGGGGGAAGTGGTCGAGGGCAATGCGGCCCTGGCGGACACGCCCGACCTGGTCAATTCCGATCCTCTCGGCGCAGGCTGGTTCTTCAAGATCCGCATCGCCGATGCGTCCCAGCTCGACGGGCTGATGGACGAAGCGGCGTACAAGGAATACGTCGAAAGCCTGGGCTGAGCGCGAACGGCGAAAGCCGATGGAGGGGACGATGGGTGCGGAACGGCGGTCTTTTGCGGACTTGGAGCGGCGCGACGATTTCGTCGGGCGGCATATCGGGCCGAACGACCAGGAAATCGAGGATATGCTCGGCCTGCTCGGCCTGCCGTCCCTCGATAGCCTGAGCGAGAAGGCGATGCCGGCCAGCATCATGGCCGAGAAACCCATGGACCTGCCCGACAGCCGGACCGAGGCCGAGACCCTGACCCGAATCGGCGAAATGGCCGCGCGCAACCGGGTGGTCAAGAACATGATCGGCCTGGGTTACTACGACACGATCACGCCGCCCGTGATTCAGCGCAACGTGCTGGAGAATCCGGGCTGGTACACGGCCTATACCCCCTATCAGCCGGAGATCAGCCAGGGCCGGCTCGAAGCCCTGCTCAACTTTCAGACCATGATCCTGGAGCTGACCGGCATGGACCTGGCCAATGCCTCCCTTCTCGACGAGGGCACGGCGGCGGCCGAGGCCATGGCCTTCGCGCGCAACCTGTCCAAGAGCGAGAGCAACGTTTTCTTCGTCGATGCCGATTGCCTGCCCCAGACCATCGCGGTGGTCGAGACCCGGGCCCGGCCGATCGGCATCGAGGTCGTCGTGGGCGATCCCTGGAGCGATCTCGACGGTCAGGATTGTTTCGGCGTGCTGGTCCAGTATCCCGGCGCGTCGGGCCGGGTGCGCGACCTCAAGCCCGTGGTCGAGGCGGCCCATGCCAAGGGCGCGCTGGTGACGGCGGCGGCTGACCTGTTGGCCCTCGTGCTGTTGAGCCCACCGGGCGAGGCGGGGGTCGATGCCGTGGTCGGCAACAGCCAGCGTTTCGGCGTGCCGCTCGGCTTCGGCGGCCCCCATGCCGGCTATTTTGCGACCCAGGACAAGCACAAGCGGTCGAGCCCCGGACGCATCGTGGGCGTTTCGGTGGACACGCGGGGCCGACCCGCCTTGCGCCTCGCCCTGCAGACCCGCGAGCAGCATATCCGGCGCGAGAAAGCGACCAGCAACATCTGCACGGCCCAGGTCCTGCTCGCGGTCATGGCGAGCATGTACGCCGTGTATCACGGTCCCCAAGGCTTGGAGACGATCGCCCGGCGGACCCACCGCCTGGCGGCGACCCTGGCGGACGGCTTGGCCAAGCTGGACGTCGCGGTCGACCACGATGCTTTCTTCGACACGGTTTCGGTGCGCCTGCCGGGCGGCGCCGAGGCGGCGCGCGAGCGGGCCGAGAAGGCGGGCATCAATGTCTGGGCGGCGGACGGCGACACGGTGCTGGCTTCCTGCGACGAGACCACCACGCCGGCCCATATCGAGGCCCTGTGGCGAGCCTTGTCGGGCAAAGATGATCCGGGTTTTTCCTTCGCCGATCTCGAACCCGAGGCCGAGGACCGCATACCGGATGGCCTCTGGCGGAAGACCGCGGTCCTGGAACACCCGATCTTCAACATTCACCATTCCGAGACCGAGATGCTGCGCTATCTGCGGTATCTGCAGGACAAGGACATCGCGCTCGACCGGTCGATGATCCCGCTCGGCTCCTGCACCATGAAGCTGAACGCCACGGCGGAGATGATCCCCGTGACCTGGGCGGCGTTCGGCGCGATCCACCCCTTCGCGCCGATCGACCAGGCGGCGGGCTATGTCGAGCTGATCCGCGACCTCGAATCGATGCTGGAAAAGGCGACGGGCTGGCACCGGGTCACGGTGCAGCCGAACGCCGGGTCCCAGGGCGAATACGCGGGCCTGCTGGTCATCCGCAAGTACCAGGAAGGCCGGGGCGAAGGGCAGCGCGACGTCTGCCTGATCCCTAGTTCGGCCCATGGCACCAACCCGGCCAGCGCCCATATGGCAGGCTTGAAGGTCGTCGTGGTGGGCTGCGATTCGAACGGCAATGTCGATCTCGACGACCTGCGCGCCAAGGCCGCCCAGCATGCTGACAGGCTGTGCGCCCTGATGGTCACCTACCCCTCGACCCATGGCGTGTTCGAGGAGGCGATCACCGAGATTTGCGCCGTGGTCCACGAGAACGGCGGTCAGGTCTACATGGACGGCGCCAACCTCAATGCTCTGGTCGGCCTGTCCGAGCCGGGGCGGTTCGGGCCGGACGTCATGCATATCAACCTGCACAAGACCTTCTGCATCCCCCA
>JABIRQ010000351.1 GCA_018699755.1 Rhodospirillaceae bacterium
CGGCGACCTGGACCTCGACCTCATACAGCAGATGCGCGCCGCCTTGAAGGTCCAGGCCGAGGTTGATCTGCTTGCTAGGCAGCCAGCCGGGCAATTGCTCGACGAGTTGCCTGCTCACGAAATTGGGAATCGTGAAAAGCAGGCCGAGGACGCAGATGCCCAGGACCATGAGTTTCTGCCAGCGGGGGAATTGAACCATGAGCGTTCGTGTACCGGATACCGGAAAGGGAGAGGGTGCCGCCCGATTGCCTGTTGCGCCCCGTTACTTGTCGCCCTTGTCGCCCTTGTCGCCCTTGTCGTCGTCGGCCGGTTCGGCCTTGTTCAGGATGTCGCCGATCGTGTTGCGCACGGCCCGGACGCGGGTGTTCTGGGCGATCTCCAGCACAACCTCGTTGTCGTCGACGACGCGCACGACTGTGCCGATCAGGCCGCCGGCCGTGACCACCCGATCGCCGCGGCGCATGGCCGCGACCTTGGCCTTGTGCTCCTTCTGGCGTTTCTGCTGCGGACGGATGAGCAGAAAGTAGAAAACGACGAAAATCAGCACCAACGGCAGGAAAGCCATCGGATCGAAGCCGCCGATGCCCCCCTCCGATTGCGCATAGGCCGGTGAAATCAGCATGAATTACTCCCCAAGAGAGGCCGCCAGGCAGCCGTCGCGTGTCGTTGACATATAGGGTGCAAGCGGCCCGCCGCAACCGCCGGGTTCGCCCCGATCCCCAAGGCCGCCGGACCATAGCGCCAAACCCCGAGGCGGGGCAATCCGGATCGACGCCAAGCAACAGCCCCGCAAGCGGGCGGCAATAGGGGCCATGGAGGCGGATTGACCCGCCGTGCCGCCCCGCCTACGGTCCCGCGCTTCGAAACGGATGGATTCGGATACCCGGTCATGACCGAGACGGACCTCGCCCCGCTGCTGGGGCGCATCGCCGACGCGCTCGAACGTTTGGCCCCCGCCCCCGGCGGTGCGCTCGACCTGGGCGCGGCCGACGCCTTCGTCTGGCAACCCGAGGGCGCGCGGCTGGCGCCCATCGCCAAGGTCAGCCGGGTCGAGATCGATTTGCTCAAGGGCATCGAGCGTCAGCGCGAGACCTTGCTCGACAACACCCGGCGCTTCGCGAAGGGCCTGCCCGCCAACAACGCTCTGCTCTGGGGCGCGCGGGGCACGGGGAAGAGTTCGCTGGTCAAGGCGGTCCATGCTGCGATCTGCGAGGAGATGCCCGGAATCCTGGCCCTGATCGAGATTCACCGGGAAGACATCGCCTCTCTCCCCGGTCTGCTGGCGCGCCTGCGGGATCAGGACCGCAAGGTCGTGCTGTTCTGCGACGATCTATCCTTCGATCCGAACGACACCAGCTACAAGTCCCTCAAGGCCGTGCTCGAGGGCGGCATCGAGGGGCGGCCCACCAACGTCATCTTCTACGCCACCTCGAATCGCCGCCACCTGATGCCGCGCGACATGATCGAGAACGAAAGCTCGACCGCGATCGCCCCGGCCGAGGCGGTGGACGAGAAAGTGTCCCTCTCCGACCGATTCGGCCTGTGGCTGGGCTTCCATGTCTGCGACCAGCAGACCTATTTCGAGATCGTCGAGGGCTACGCGGAGGCTTTCGGCCTCGATATCGACACCGAAACCCTGCACGCCGAGGCCGTCGAATGGGCGGTCACGCGCGGCGCGCGCTCCGGCCGCGTTGCCTGGCAATACATCCAGGACCTTGCCGGCCGCCTGGGAAAGGCCCTGCCCTAGACTCCGTTCGTCTAGCGCGCGCTCACCTGGCTGGGCAGCTTGGTGCGGGGGTCGATGGCGCGGGATTTGTGGCGCAGTTCGAAATGGAGCTGGGGACTGCCGACGCTGCCCGTCGAACCGACGGTGGCGATGCGCTGGCCGCGCTGAACCTGATCGCCGCGCGAAACCAGCAGATCGTCATTATGGGCATAGGCGCTGACCCAGCCGTCGTCGTGGCGGATCAGCAGCAGATTGCCGAAGCCGCGCAACTCGTTCCCCGAATAGGCGACGACCCCGTTTTCGACGGCCATGACGGGGCTGCCGCGCGGCGCTTCGATATTCACGCCATCATTGTTCTCGCCACCCTTCTTCGGGCCGAAATTCGAAACGATGCGGCCATTCACGGGCCAGAGAAAACCGCGCCCGGTCGCCACCGGGGGCGCCACCACGGCCGCCGTCGCGGCGGATGGCGGGGGCGAGGGTTTCGCGGCTGCCGCCGTGGCGCTCGGCGCAGGCGGTTTCGCGGTCAGATCGACGGGTGGTGCGAGACCGCCAGGTTTCGCGCCCGGTCCAGGTCCAGGGGCCGGCAGATCGGATTCGGTGAGGCCGGTCGGCGCGGGCGAAGCCGTCTGTGCCGCCCTTCTGGCCTGGCCCGGCAGGACCAGACGCTCGCCCACCCGGATCGTATAGGGCTCGGGAATGGCGTTGGCCCGCACCAATTCCGACAATTGAATGCCGTAGCGCCGCGAGACGGCGTAGAGCGTGTCGCCGGGTTGGACGACATGCTCCTGCAGGCGCGGCAGGTCGAGCACCCGCCCCGGAATCAGAACATAGGGCGGCTTGAGCCCATTGGCCTCGATCACCGTGCGGATGCCGAGATCGGCGCGGCGTGCGATGCTGTAGAGCGTATCGCCGGATTGGACCGTATAGGTGAGGCCCAGGCGCGACGGTCGGGCCGCGGGCGCGACGGTGGACCCCGCCGAGGGTTGGGAATAGGCGCCGGTCACCGGCTGGGTCACGGGGCCGCAGGCGGCCAGCGCGGTGGCGAGGCCGAGTCCCAGGACCGTGCCAAGGAGCGTGCGCATGGTCAGGCGCTCGACGCGGCCTCGTCGACGCCGCCGCGCAGGGGGACGAAACGGACCGGCCCCAGGCTTTCCTCGTCGATCCCCTCCTCCGTGCGCCGCAAGCGGTAGAGGGTCTGGGTGCGGCCGTCGGGGCCCAGAGGAAGCACCATGATGCCGCCGACGGCGAGTTGGTCGAGCAAATCCTTGGGCGTCTCCACCCCCGCGGCGGTGACAATGATGCGTTCGAACGGAGCCTGCTCGGGCCAGCCGCGCATGCCGTCGCCGGGACGGGTGGTGACGTTGTGGAGGCGCAATGCCGTGAACCGTTCCATCGCCTCGCGCAGAAGCTCGCGATTGCGCTCGATGGTATAGACCCGACGGCAGAGATGAGAGAGCACGGCGGCTTGGTAGCCGGAGCCCGTGCCGATCTCCAACACTTTCATACGGTCGCCAAGCTCGAGGGCCTGGGTCATGGTCGCGACCACGCGCGGCTCGCTGATCGTGACGCCGTGGCCGATGGGCAGAGCGGTGTTGGCGTAGGCCTGGTCACGGAAGGTCTCGGGCACGAAGGTCTCGCGCGGCACCCGTTCGATCGCCGCCAGGATGCGCGAATCGGCGATGCCCGCGCCGCGCAGTTCCAGGATCAAGCGAATCTTTCGGGTGTCAGCCATCGTCGAAGGCCCGTTCCAGGGCGGGAATCGAACCGGCGTGGGTCAGGTCCATATAAAGCGGCGTGATCGAGATATAGCCGTCGTTGACACCGCGAATGTCCGAATCCTCGGCCGACATGTCTTCGTCCCGCTGGGTCGTGATCCAATAGTAGGGCTTCCCCCGCGGGTCCAGGCGCTCGGCCAGCAGGCTGCCAATCTTGCGGCGGCCCTGGCGCGTGATCACCGTTCCCCTCGCCTCCCCGGCCGGGAGGTCGGGGAAATTGACGTTCATCAGGATATTCCTGCCCCAGGACAAGGTCCCGAGGCGGCGGACGATGCCGGCTGCGAAATGCTCGGCCGTGGCCCATTTGGTCGGGCCGTCATAGGTCGCCATCTGGCTGAAGGCGATCGAGGGGATGCCCAGCAGGGTTCCCTCCATCGCCGCCGCGATGGTACCCGAATAGGTGATGTCCTCGCCCAGATTGGCGCCCCGGTTGATCCCGGACAGGACCAGATCGGGCGGGCGCTTCTTCATGATTTGCTTGACGGCCAGGAGCACGCTGTCGGTCGGCGTTCCATCGACCGCGAAATGGCGGTCGTCCAGGCGACGGATGCGCAGAGGCCGGGCGATGGTCAGGGAATGGCCCGCGCCGCTCTGCTCCGTTTCGGGCGCAACGACCCAGACATCGTCGCTCAGCGACCGGGCGATGCGCTCCAGCACCTTGATGCCGGTCGCGTGGATACCGTCGTCGTTGGAGACGAGAATGCGGGCGGCGGACAGATCGAGGGGCGGTTCAAACATCCGCGCCCAGGATATCAACACCGCCCATATACGGACGCAGGGCGGCGGGCAGCTCGACCGTGCCGTCGGGTTTCTGGTGGTTTTCCAACACGCCAATCAGGACGCGGCCGACCGCAAGGCCGGAGCCGTTGAGGGTGTGGACATGGCGCGTGCCCTTGCCCTCCTTGGGCCGATAGCGCGCGTTCATGCGCCGGGCCTGGAACTCGCCGCAATTCGAGCAGCTCGACACCTCGCGATAGGCGTCCTGACCGGGCAGCCAGACTTCCAGGTCGTAGGTCTTGCGCGCGGAGAAGCCCATGTCGCCCGAGGACAGCAGGACGGCTCGGTACGGCAGATCAAGGCGCTGCAGGATTGCCTCGGCGCAACCGGTCATGCGTTCCAGCTCCGCATCGGATTCGTCCGGCGTCGTCACGCTGACCAATTCGACCTTGTAGAACTGGTGCTGGCGCAGCATGCCGCGGGTGTCGCGCCCCGCCGCCCCTGCTTCGGCACGAAAGCATCCGGTGAAGGCGGTGACCCGCATGGGCAGCGCGTCCTCGTTCAGGATCTCCCCGGCCACCAGGTTGGTCAGCGGCACTTCGGCGGTGGGAATCAACCAATGGTCGGCGGTGGTACGGAACAGGTCCTGGCCGAACTTCGGCAACTGACCCGTGCCGTAGAGCGCGGTGTCGCGCACGAGCATGGGCGGGCTGACCTCGGTATAACCGAACTCGGCCGTGTGGGTATCGAGCATGAACTGGGCGAGCGCGCGTTCGAGTCGGGCGAGCGCCCCCTTGAGCACGACAAAGCGCGCGCCGGACAGCTTGGCGGCGGCCTCGAAATCCATCAGGCCCATGGCCTCGCCCAGTTCGAAATGCTGTTTGGGCGCGAAGTCGAAGGCGGGCGTATCGCCGACCTTGCGGAGTTCGAGATTGGTCTCTTCGTCGGGTCCGACGGGCACATCGGCCAAAGGCAGATTGGGAATGCCGGAGAGGCGTTCGGTCAAGGCTTCGGCGGCCCTGCGCTCCTCCTCCTCGGCCGCCTGCATGGCGGCCTTGATCTGGGCGACCTCC
>JABIRQ010000372.1 GCA_018699755.1 Rhodospirillaceae bacterium
CGAGCAGATCCAGTCCCTCGTTCTCCGGCGTGGGCGAGGGCCATGTTTTGATCCGGGCCGGATCCTTGAGCCAGGCGGTCGCGCGCCAATTGGTGTAGCCGTTCTCGGGAATAACCGCGCTCGGCTTGCCGACCCGGGGCAGCACGAAATACCAGGGCCGCGACGGGCTGGCCCAGGGGAACTGGGAGGTGAAGCCGGAGAGGTATTCGAGGTTCGGCTCGCTCGTCACCATCACGGCGTCGAGCTTGTATTTGGTCATCAACTTGCGCGCCCGCTCGGCGCGGCCTTCCATCTCGGCCTGGGTGAAGGGGCGCAGTTCTGGCCGTCGCGCCAGGAGCTTCACGGGGGACGATCCACGTCTCGCTGCTCCCGATTTCTTCTTCGTCGCCTTGGCCATGGCCAGTGCCTCCCCCGATCGCGTGATGTCGCGCTTGCGACTATCCCACTATTGTCCGTTTTGCGGAAGTATGGCGCTTGTCCGGCGCGTGGCCGCGACTACATGGTCGGAAGCGTCGAACAGGCGCCGGCATTCCCATATTCCAATCAGGCGAGGCTCGAAGCGATGGCCGTGTCCACCATCCGCGATTTTCTCAAGCACGAATCGGCCGGCGGGCTTGTCCTGCTCGCGGTCGCGGTCTTCGCGCTGATCCTGGACAACACAAGTCTGGCCTGGCTCTACGACGCGCTGCTCGACCTGCCCTTGGCGGTGAAGATCGGAGGCCTGGAGATCGCCAAGCCCCTGCTGCTCTGGATCAACGACGGGCTGATGGCCGTTTTCTTCCTGCTGGTCGCGCTCGAGATCAAACGCGAGGTGCTGGAGGGCGAATTGTCGTCGCTCGACCGCGCGGCTCTGCCGGCGATCGCCGCGGTCGGCGGCATGGCCGTGCCGGCGGCGATCTATATGGCCGTCGCGGGCGGCGATCCGGTCGCGGCGCGCGGCTGGGCTATCCCGGCGGCGACGGACATCGCCTTCGCGCTCGGCATTCTCTCGCTGTTGGGCAAGCGCGTGCCGCTCGCTCTCAAGATTTTCCTTCTCGCGCTCGCCATCATTGACGATCTGGGCGCGATATTGATCATCGCCGCCTTCTACACGGCGGACCTGTCCTATATTTCGCTCGGCCTTGCCGGGGTCGGGGCGGCGGTGCTCTTCGCGCTCAACCGGGCGGGGGTCACGCGCACGGCCGCCTATATCCTGGTCGGGGTTTTCGTCTGGGTCTGCGTCCTCAAATCCGGTGTCCATGCCACCCTGGCCGGGGTTCTGGTCGGCTTCGCCGTGCCGCTCGCAGGGCGGAACGAGCAGGGCGAATCGCCTTTGCGGTCGTTGGAGCACAAGCTGCACCCCTGGATCGCTTTCGGGATCATGCCGGTCTTCGCCTTCGCGAATGCCGGCGTGCATCTCGGCGGGGTCGGCCTGTCGAGCCTGGGCGAGCCGGTCACCCTGGGCATCGCCCTCGGCCTGCTGCTGGGCAAGCAGATCGGCATCCTGTCCTTCGTCTGGCTGGGGGTGCGTCTGCGTCTGTGCCGCCTGCCCGAAGGGATCGGCTGGCCCCAGATCTACGGCGTCGCCTGCCTGGCCGGCATCGGGTTCACCATGAGCCTGTTCATCGGGACCCTGGCCTTCGAGGATCCGGCCTTCGCCGCGCCCGTGCGCATCGGCGTGCTGGCGGGCTCGATCGCTTCGGCGATCCTCGGCTATCTGGTGCTGCGCGCCACCCTGGCGCCGGTCAGAACCGCCCACCCCGGATGACCGAGACCTCGCCGGCATAGACGATGCATTCATAGCCGAGCGCGAAAAACAGGATCGGCGGCGAAATCAGGTTGCCGGCGAGGCTGGCGAAGAAAATGTCCATTGGGCGGGTCGGTAGGAATCGTTGGTCGCAAGATGTCCCGCACGGATCGAAAGTCAACTTCGGATCGCTGCGCCACGGTCAGGCTTGCATCGCCCGAGCGCAGCGGGCAGAACCGGGGCGAACACTGGAACAGGCGGATGACGGAACCCCATGCCCGAAGCGACCGAAACAGCCGAAACCAAGCTTTTCTCGCCCCTGGCGATCAAGAGCGTAACCCTCAAGAACCGGATCGTCGTCTCGCCCATGTGCCAGTATTCGGCCAAGGACGGCCATCCCCAGCAATGGCATTTCGACCACCATACGCGCTATGCCGAAGGCGGCGTCGGGCTCGGCTTCGTCGAGGCCACGGGGGTCGAGCCTCGCGGGCGGATCTCCCATGGCTGCCCGGGCATCTGGTCGGACGACCATATCGCGCCGATGGCGCGCATCTGCGAGATCTATGAGCGCAACGGCTCCGTCCCCGGGATTCAGATCGCCCATGCCGGGCGCAAGGC
>JABIRQ010000196.1 GCA_018699755.1 Rhodospirillaceae bacterium
AGCCCGCCGCACGGGCGGCGTTCCAGCCTGCCATGCGGCCCTGGGCGATGGCGGCATCGAGATCGAAACCCCCGGCGGCCGATCCCGCCGGGTGGATGCCCTCCGGGCAATCGGCCAGGGCGAGCATCCCGAGATCCGGGTCGTAGCGCAGCATCGCCCCGGCATGGCAGGCGATATGGGCGGCGGGGGTATAGCCCACGCTGACGCAGAGCAGGTCGCAGAGGATGCGCTCGCCCGGCCGGGCCGCACCCTGGCCCGTTATCTCCGAGATGCGGATGCCGGCGAGGCGGTGGTCCGGTCCGGCCCAGGCCTCCCACGGCGTGTGGTTCGCCAGGACCGGCACACCCGTCCCGCGCAGGGCCTCGGACCGGGGGCAGGCAGTCGGGTCTTCGCGCAGGTCGAGCACGGCGAGGACCGCGACCCCGGCATCGAGCAGGTCGAGCGCCACGCCATAGCCGTCGCCATTGGCCGTGGCGACGACGGCGCGGCGGCCGGGCCGGACGGCATGGCGGCGGATCAGGCGCTGGGCGGCGGAGCCCATCATCACGCCCGGCACATCGTTGCCCCGGAAGACGATGGGCTGCTCCATCGAGCCGGTCGCGACGACGACCTGTTTGGCGCGGATCTTGTGCAAGCGGGTGCCCCGGATCACGGGCAGGAAATGGTCGGCGAACCAGCCGTTGCAGACCGCGTCGGTCATGATCGCGATTCCGTCCGTGCCCTCGACCGCGCCGATCAGGGATGCGGCCATCTCGGCGGCGCGCGCGCCCTCCGGATCGAACCGGGCATAGGTGAGGCTGCCGCCGAGCCGGGCGCCCTCCTCCACCAGCAGGATCTCGGCCCCCGCCTCGGCGGCCTGGGCGGCGGCGGCGAGGCCCGCCGGGCCGCCGCCGATCACCGCCACGTCGCAGAAGCCGTAGGCCTTGTCGTGATAGCCGTGGGGCGCGGCGGTATCGACCGTGCCCAGGCCCGCCTTGCGGCGAATCAACGGCTCCCAGGTCCGCCAGGCGCCGAAGGGCTTGTAGAAGGCCTTGTAGTAGAAGCCGACCGGCATGAAACGGCCGAGCCATTCGACCCAGCGGCCCCAGTCGGCGGCGAGCGAGCCGTCGTAATTCTGCCCGAGGACGGCCATGCCCGGTTCGAGGCCGCGCATATCGGCCAGGACATTGGGCTCGCCCGGAAGCTGGACCAGGGTGTTGGCGTCCTGCCCCGCCATGGTCAGCGCCCCGCGCGGCCGCCGGTACTTGAAGGAGCGCGAGAGCAGCGAGACGCCATCGGCCGCCAGTGCGCTGGCGATGGTGTCGCCCGCGAAGCCGCTATGGCGCCGGCCCTCGAAGGCGAAGGCGATCTCGCGCTCCCGGTCGAGCCATTCGCCGGGTTGCGGCGGCAAGCGCTCCATCACCCTGTCGCCGGTCATGCGCCGTCCTCGCCGGGCGCGGCGAATTCGACCCGCTGCTTGAACAGCTCGCTCGCCGGATAGGTCTTCAGAATCTCGTCGGTCAGGGTGTTGCGCTCGGCGATGAACCAGAAGGCGGTGGGGACGTGGCACCACCATTCGCGCACCACCCCGGCCGCGTTCTCGCGCAGGAAGACGTAATCGCCCCATTCCGCGTCGCTCGCCCGCGCCGGGTCGGGCATGGGTTTGACCTCACCCGCGCAGGCGAATTCGGTGATGTTGCGCGGGCCGTTCAGCGGGCAGGGCATGAGTTTCATCGCGGCTCCCCCTCCCCTAATGGCCGACCGAGGCCGCGCCACCCTCGCCGACCAGGTCGAATCGTTCGAACCGGTCGAGGCGGAAGGGGTCGAGGATGTCGGGTACCTTGCCCGTGGCCACCGTCTCCGCCATGCGCTTGCCGCAGACCGGCGTGGCCTTGAAGCCCCAGGTGCCCCAGCCCGAATCCAGCCAGTAGTTGCGGATCGGGGTCTCGCCCATGACCGGGCTGAAATCCGGCGTCATGTCGGCGATTCCCGCCCATTGGCGCAGCAACCTGACCCCGGAGAGGAAGGGGAACAGCTCCAGCATATTGGCCATCAGCCCTTCCTTGAAATCGAGGGTCGAGCGCTGCTGGTAGAGCGAATAGGGATCGACCGAGCCGCCCATGACCAGCTCGCCCCGGCTGCTCTGGGAGACATAGCAATGCAGGCTGCCCGAGACGACGATGGGATCGAGGAAGGGTTTCAGGGGCTGGGACACGCAGGCCTGGAGCGGGACGGTGCGGATCGGCAACTTGAAACCCGCCAGGGCCGCGACCCGCGAACTCGACCCGGCCACCGCCTGCAGCACCACGCCGCAGCGCACGGTGCCCCGATCCGTCACAACGCTGGTGACGGCGCCGTTCTCGATGCCGAAACCCGTGACCTCGGTCCTTGTGTGCAGCTCGACCCCGCGCGAGGCCGCGCCGATGGCGTAACCCCAGGCGACCGCGTCATGGCGGGCGATCGCGCCGGGCTTGTGATGGAGCGCGCCCAGGACCGGGTAGCGCACATCCGGCGACAGATTCAGGGAGGGCACGAGGCGGGCGATCTCGTCCGGGTAGACCAGTTCCGAATCGACGCCGCAATGGCTGTTCACCTCGGCCCGCCAGCGCATGGTCCGCAAGGACGCGTCGGTATGAGCCAGGGTCAGGTGGCCCCGCTCGGAATAGAGGATGTTGAAGTCGAACTCGTTCGACAGGCCCTGGTAGAGGCGCACGCTTTCGTCGTAGAAGCGCACCCCCTCGGGAGTCAGGTAGTTGGAGCGGATGATCGCCGTGTTGCGCGCCGTGTTGCCGCCGGCGAGATAGCCCTTGTCGATCACCGCGATATTCGTGATGCCGTGAACTTTCGACAGATAATAGGCCGCGGCCAGGCCGTGCCCGCCCCCGCCGACGATCACGACGTCGTAGGACTCCTTGAGCTCGGGCCGCGGCGGCAGGGCGCGCGGCGCCGGATGGCGCTTGGAGAAACCGTATTTGAGAAGGCCGAGGGGCATCGCGCGCCAATTCGGGGACCGACCGGACAGGGCCGATACGCTAGCGCCCGTTTCCCCAGGTTAAAAGATATTTCCTCTAGGTTGTGTCCTCATTCGTTCGTCATCCCAGCCGCGACTTTCGTCCAAATCTTTGATTTGGCGACGAAAGTCAGCGAGCCGGGATCCAGGTTCGCATATGATGCCGCTCGCTCTGGATTCCGGCTCGCAAGGCTCGCATCCCGGAAATCCCTTGGATTTCCGGGCTCGCCTAACGGCCGGAATGACGAAATTACATTGATGAGTACAGCACCTGGCACCGGTGCCCTCGCCGCTTTCGGTTTACGGCGCTTCGGACAGGAGCGCCGGCGGACCGGCGACCGTGATGGGCGGCAGCGGGCCGTCGAAAGCCTCGACCTCGACCAGACAGCTATGGGCCGCCGGCCCCTGGGACAGGGCGGAGGTACCGTGGTCGTGGGTCAGGACGTTGGGGTTGCCATGGCTGTCCAGGAACGGATCGGCCGGATCGATTGGGTCGAACCACGCGCCGGTCGACAATTGCACCACGCCGGGCCGCACGTCCTCGGACAGGCCCAGCCCGGCAAGGCAGGCCCCGCGGTCGTTGAACACCCGCACGACCGCCCCGGCGACAAGGCCGCGCGCCGCCGCGTCCTCCGGGTGCATGCGCAGCGGTTCCCGCCCCTGGATCTTGCTGTCCCGGCTCGGCCCGACGGCGTCGAGCTGGCTGTGCAGGCGGGTCCGGGGCTGGTTCGAGATGAGGTGCAGGGGATGGCGGTCCGCGCCGGGGCCGTTGAGCCATTCGCGCGGCTCGATCCAGACGGGATGGCCCGGGCAATCCGCGTAGCCGAAGCTCTCGATCCGCTCGCTCACGACCTCGATTCGGCCGCTCGGGGTCGAGAGCGGTCGGCCGGACGGGTCGTCGCGGAAGGCGGCGAGACTGTCGATCCCCGTTTCGAGTTCCGGATATTCGAAGTAGCCGGCCTCCCAGAATTCCGCAAAGGATGGCATGACGTTGCCCATCGAGGCCGAACTGCGGCGGGACGTCTCATAGAGCCGTTCGAGCCATCCCATCTCGGAGAGGTCTTCGGTGAAAGCGGCCCGGACGCCGAGCCTGTCGGCAAGGTCGGCGAAGATCCGGTGATCGTCGCGGGCCTCGGCGAAGGGCGGCGCGATCCGCTTCATCGCAATCAGGAAGCGGTCGCTCGACGAGGCACCGAGATCGTTGCGCTCGAGGGTCGAGGTGGCCGGGAGCACGATGTCGGCCCGCCGCGCCGTCGCCGTCCACCAGATCTCGTGCACGACGATGGTTTCCGGGCGCTGCCAGACGCGCGCCAGGTTGTTGAGGTCCTGGTGGTGGTGGAACGGATTGCCGCCGCACCAGTAGACCAGCTTCGTGTCCGGCAGGACGATCTCCTCGCCGTTGTAGTCGATGCGCTCGCCCGGCCTGGAGAGCAGGTCCGCGATGCGGGCGACCGGAATCGCCGTGCGCACGGCGTTCTTGCCGGTCGGCAGCGACGGGGCCTTGAAC
>JABIRQ010000056.1 GCA_018699755.1 Rhodospirillaceae bacterium
CTGGCCCAGGACAAGGCGATGAAGAGCCTGCGCGCCTTCAACGAGAAGGTCCTGCCGCATCTCCGCACCCTCGGCGTCGAGACCGATGCGGCGCATTAGCATTTTCATTTTATGGTGACATAGGCAAATCATGGCCCTGATCGACTGGCATTCCCATGTCTGGCAGCCCGAGCATTTCGAGCCGAGCCAGGGCGAGGAACTGACGACCCGGACCGGCGCCTCGCTCGACGCCGGACCGTCCGTTCACGGCCCCGCCGTCGCCGAGACGGCGGACAAATTCGTCGTCATCGCCATGTGCTGGCGGCGCCTCGGGGTCCATGTCACCAACGACTACGTCGCAGATTACGTGCGCGGCTTCGGCGGCCGGGCGGTCGGCATTGCCAGCGTCGATCCGGCCGACGAGGACGCGCCGAAGGAATTGGAGCGCGCGGTGCGCGAGCTCGGCCTCAAGGGGGTCAAGCTCTCGCCGACCTATGCCGGTTTCGATCCGCTCTGCCCGGAAGCCTGGCGCGTCTACGAGACTGCGAACCGCCTGGGCATCGTGATCTACTGGCATATGGGCGCGGCCTATGCGATCCAGTCGACCTTCGAGAACGGCAACCCCATCCGCCTCGATCCCATCGCCCGCGAATTCCCCAAAATGCGCCAGGTGATCTGCCATATCGGCCAGCCCCACACGGCCGAGACGGTGCTGCTGATGCGCAAGCACGACCAGGTCTTCGCCGATCTCTCGGCCCGTTTCCACCGGCCCTGGCAGCTCTACAACGCGATAATGCTGGCGATGGAATACAAGGTGACGGACCGGCTGCTCTTCGGCAGCGATTTCCCGGTCCGCCCCAGCCTCAAGGCGGCCGAGGAATTTCGCGGCATCAACGAGGCCTGGGGCGAGGGCGTCCACCTGCCCCGCATCCCCGCCGATCTGATCGAGGAAATCATCATGAACCGCCCCTTCGAACTGGTCTGGCCGGACGGAGTCTAGGGGACGGGCTTTCGCCCAGGGAGCGGACTCTCATGGCCGCCCCGCATCGCATTCGATGCGATGACTGGGCTTGGATGGATGCCGCTCGCTGCCATCACCATCTATACAGACGGCGTATCGGTGGGGCATCGGGATCGGGGTCGCCGTCCGGCCAGGGTTTCTGGGCCACGATTCACCCAGGCCGCTCCCTGCAAAGCGATCTTGCGCAGTCCGTAGCAGTTCGGGGCATACCAGTTCGCCCACAAATGTGGAAATCGGGGCGGACTCTCAGTCAAAACATCGTAATCCACACCGGGCGACCGAAATTGGACCACTTTCAACATCGCGATTCCGGTTAGGTACGACACACTCTGTTTATCAATCGCATAGTAATAAAATGCTGGCACTCTGCGGCCTGCGCTCATGGGACCGGTTCCCCCCGTGTGACGCCAAACATCAATAAACCAATGGTCAAACTTGGGCGTCACCTCGCCCCGCAATTCGATTCTCCCGGATAAATCCTCGGGATGGACACAGACCGGGTAGACCTTGAACAGAGGCAGGGCGAAGAGTGCCCAGAGTCCGAACGCCACGATCGCGAGACCGAGCCGCCAGTTCCAGAAATCCAGCAGCACCTTGCGCCACAGATAGGTGAGACAGCTGCGCACGGCGTCACTCCGGGTCCGGTGGGTCGATGTCGCGCCAGACGAAGCGCGGGTCGACCAGCTTGCCGTTCTCGATCCTGACGCCTTCGATGGTTTGTTTCCACGCCGAGGAGTTCACATAGGTGCGGGCTTTTCCATGCGCTTCGAGAATGGGCTGGTTCATGGTGCCCGCGCCCGCGCGAAATACTCCGGATACGGCCCGATTCATAAGGTATTTACGATCAACACCCACAGCATGAAGGCGGTGAGGGCGGCCTGCGCGATCGCGATCGGCCCGAAGAGCCCGGCGGCGATCCGAGATGGCCAGCGCGGCAGCCCAAACCACACGGCGGCCCGGTCGGCGATGAAGGCGAAGAACAGCCATGGCGCCAGAATGAACATGTAGTTCGGCAACCAGGATCGCGGGGGAGGAAGCTCTTCGAACTCGGGCGCGGGCAGGCCGACCGGCCGAACCAGATCATCCGCTTGTTCGTCGAATGTCTGATCGAGGTACGGGACGACTCGATGGGGACCGGATTCGGCCCATGCGCCGCCCTCGACCAGAAGAGCCTGCATCGCGTCGCAGGTAACGGTTCCCTCTTCGGATATCCCTTCGGCCAACTGGTTGGCATTATTCACGAATTCCGAGCGTTCCAGGCCAAGTCGCTCGCCGACAATTTCGATCGCCAGGTCTTCGAACAGAGGGCTCTGCCAGGTTGACTTGGGAACGTAGTTTTCGCCGCCGATGGTCTTGACGGGCATCAGGGACCGGAAAGCGGAATCGCCGCGACGGACCCGTTCATCGATCCGGCGGAGGATGTCGCTGCGCAGATGTCCTCGCAGAGCGCCGTACTCTTCGTTGATATCGTTGAAGAAGGGGGGGCGTGGGCCGTGGACGCAAGCGGCCCGCAGCGGCACGAGGGGGACATCCGAGGAGATATCGATTTCGACCGCGATCACGGCGGCATAGGCGAGCGGAAGCCAGAGACTATGCCACAGAAAGGGCAGCAGACGACGTTTGGAAAAGGCCCAGCTAGTCATCTTATATCGATCCATCGGATATCCTCCAACCGGACATGCTCCTGGCCTGCCGCGTCGTGTTCCACGCGGTAGACGGCCCGCATGTCCCGAGGCCACCGCGCTTTGACCTTGAAGGTGCGGGCACGTTTCGCGCGTTCGAGCCGTTCGGCGTTCTCCTTGAAGGACCCGCCGAAATCGTAGGTGTCTTCCATGGAGAAGACTGGCTGTGCCGTCACGACGATCCGGTCGCCCATGCGCTCTGCCCTTGCTGCTCCATCGAGCGAAGCTGCGAACGCACCGAGGCCGAGCGTGGAACTGAGATCGAAGGTTTCGGGTTCCAAATGCGATGCCGTGTCCGACGCTTTCTCCGCTACTGCCTTAGACGCCCTTTCCCACTCGGCTTCCGAGTCGTCCGAAGGCAGCATTTCGGAAAATCCCGATATCCAGGATTCCGGACTCGGCATCGAGCCGTGACCCTGGACGCCCAGTTCGATCTTTTGCCCGCTCTCGAAACCCGACCCAAGGCGTTTGTTGAGGTCTTCCGTCAACGCCGATTCGTAAACGCTGCGGCTGTCTCGTTCGACCTTGACGATGTGTTCGCTCCCACGCGCCCTCTTTCGATCGAGAACGAAGACATCCGGGTCGGCGAGACGTCCGGCCTTGTGGGCGTCGTCGCGGCCCTCGGGGTCCCGATAGAACCGGAACAGGTCGCGGGTTAAATCTAAGCCGAAGACGCTGGCGACATCGTCGACAAAGTCGGCGGTGACCACAGCCTTTTCGAGCTTCTCCTTTTCGGAATCCGGCCTTGCCCGTCCGAACTCGGTCGGCCGTTCCGGCGCGACCATCCGGTCCATCGGGGAGGCGGGCCTGGCACGGTCGCCTTCCGGCGTGACGCGGGGCGCGGGCGGCAGTCGGCCCGGTCCGGCGGGCGCTTGTCGCGTTTTCTCTTTCTCCGCCGCGCGCAGGAGCGGAGCGGTCCCGGACGTTGCCGGCGCGGGGGGCGCGCGGACGACGCCCTTGGCCTTGGCGAGGCCGGCGCTGCCCATGCGCACGGCCTCGGCCGCCTCGGGGGAGATGCCTTGGGCGGCGTCGAGCAGCAGGGCGCGGAAGCGCTCGCCGTCGGCCGCGTCGCGCTCGGCGATCTTGTCGGCCAGGTTCATCAGCTCGGGCACGGCGCGGCCCTGATCGTCGAGCATCGCCGTGCGCCCGAGGTCGAGGAAGTCCTCGCCCGTGCCCCGGCGGAAGAAGGCCGTGCGCAATTCCTCGTTGCGCCGCTCGGCCTCGGTCGGAACAGGGGTTCGGAAGCGTACCTTGCGCCGCGTCTCCGGCGCGGGCACCCGATCCACCAGTTCGAGCAGGCGGCGCATGGTCGGCCCGAAGGGGCGCATCGCACCATCCTCCTCCAGCAGATTGGCGCGCTGGAAACGGCGCAAGGCGGCCTCCAGGGCCCCGTCCATCGCACCTTAGGCACCGGCCTCTCTCTTTTCCGGCGGAGGCTCGGGCAGGAAGAAGCCGGCATGGCGCAGGGCGCCCCGCGCGGCGCGCAGGTCGTCCGGGTCGTTCTCGGCGCCGGGCCGGAGGGTGTTTCGCAAGGTGAAGGCCATGAGGCGTCTCCCGTGGCGGGTCGAGGGAGATAGAACAGAACACGAATATTCATAGTATGTCAAGTTAATCTTTCAAGCACTATACCTGAATGAAAAGAATATCACTCGTTTTCAGGTTGCGACCAGGGTTTTCATCCAGCCGCGCCGGACTCGCGCCCCGGATGCCCCGAATTTCTTTGGGGGACTTGCGCCGGGGCATGACGGTTGGGAGTTCGCGCGTCTCCGCGTCGTCATCGCCCCGCCTTGTTCGGGCGATCCGGGAGCGGCGGCGGCGAGGCGAAGCGAAGCGGGTCCCTACCGCCCGCTGTGGTCGTAACCGCCGGCCTCGTCCTGGGTCAGGGGCGTGGCCACCGGATGGCCCTCGAAATGCTCAAGGGTGCGTTTCATGTCCTCAAGCAGCAGGTCGCCCAGGTCGCGGCTGAAGCCGTGGCGGACGAGGATGCGCTGGACCACCAGGTCCTCGCGGTTCGCGGGCATAGAATAGGCGGGGACGAGCCAGCCGCGAGTGCGCAGCTTGTCGGCGTAGTCGTAGAGGCTGAAATTCACCGCGGCATCGTCCTTCAGGGTCCAGCAGACGACGGGGAGGCCGAAGGTTCCGCCGTCGTGGATGATTTCGAAGGGCCCCATCGCTGCGATGTCCCGGGCCACGGCCTGCGCGTTTTCGTAGCAGGCTTCCTGGACCTCGCGGTAGCCTTCGCGCCCGAGACGCAGGAAATTGTAGTACTGGCAGACGATCTCACCGCCCGGCCGGGAGAAGTTGAGGGCGAAGGTCGGCATGTCGCCGCCCAGATAGTTGACCCGGAAGATCAGATCCTCGGGGAGATCGGCGGGGTCGCGCCAGACGACCCAGCCGACCCCCAGCGGCGCCAAGCCGAACTTGTGGCCCGAGGCGTTGATCGATTTGACCCGCGGCAGGCGGAAGTCCCATTCGTAGTCGGGCAGGACGAAGGGTGCCAGGAACGCGCCGCTGGCCGCGTCGACATGAATCGGAATGTCCAGCCCGGTTTCCTTCTGCAGCCGGTCGAGGGCGTCGCTGATCGCCTTCACGGGCTCGTACTGGCCGGTGAAGGTGAGGCCCAGGGTCGGCACCACGCCTATCGTGTTCTCGTCGCAGCGCGCCACCGCCTCATCCGCCGTCATAAGCAGGCGGCCTTTCTCCAGCGGGACCTCGCGGATCTCGATATCCCAATAGCGGCAGAACTTGTGCCAGCATATCTGCACCGGACCGCATATCAGGTTCGGCCGGTCGGTCGGCTTGCCCTCAGCCCGCCGCTTGTCGCGCCAGCGCCATTTCAACGCCATGCCGCCCAGCATCGCCGCCTCGCTCGACCCCGTGGTCGAGCAACCGAGCGTGCTCGCCCCGTCCGGGGCGTGCCACAGGTCCGCCAGCATGTGGACGCAGCGACTCTCGATCTCCGCCGTCTGGGGGTATTCGTCCTTGTCGATCATGTTCTTGTCGACGCACTCGGCCATCAGCTGGTGCACCTCCGGCTCCAGCCAGGTGGTGCAGAAGGTGGCCAGGTTCTGGCGCGAGTTGCCGTCGAGCATCAGCTCGTCGTGCAGCAGGCTGTAAACGTGGCGCGGATCGTGCTGGTTTTCGGGGAACTTGAACTTAGGGATCGCGGTCGAGAGGTCGGTGGAGGCGTAGACGTCGTCGAGCAACTCGTCGCGGACGCTGCGTCTGTGATGGATGGGCATGATCTGACCTCGTCGTTGGCGGTTGGGATAGGAGGCCGGGCCTCAGGGCGTGTCGTCGTCGCCCCGCGGCGCGGGCACCCAACTCGGTTTCTTGAAATGGCTGATCACGAGCGGCGCGCCGGTGAAGACCACAAGCCCGCCCGCGACCAGTCCGACATAGAGCGTGGGACTGCCGATCGGAAGCTGCGAGGGCGGAAAGAAGCCGATGACGAAGGCGAAGGTCACCGCGACGAAGCCGATCCCCGCGACGAGCCATATGCCGGCCTTGCCGCCGGGCACCCGATAGCTGCGCGGCAGGTCGGGCCGGGTGTAGCGCAGCCGGATGGCGGCGGCGTACATCAGCATGTACATGACGAGATAGAGCGTGACCGTCATCGCCGAGAGCACGAAGAAGGCGACGCTGACATCCTCGAACAGCAGGTAGAGCGCCGCCAGCACGGTGACGATGCTGCCTTGGATCAGCAGGATCGTGACCTGAACTCCGGCGGCGTTGGTCCTGGCCAGAAAAGGCGGGAGCTCGCCGTTCTCGGCCGTCTCGAGCAGGCCCCGGCTCGGCCCGCCGATCCAGGCCATGATCCCTCCGATCGCGCCGAACGCGACCAGCAGCCCGACGACGGGGGTTGCCATGCCGATGCCGAAGCGGTCCAGAAATCCCTGAAAGGCTTGCATGAGCCCGGCGGTCAGGCTGATCTGCCCGGCCGGCAGCACGGTCGCGACCGCGAGGGAGCCCAGGGTGAAGAGCAGGAAGATGATGGCCATGGCGACGAACATCGAGGCCGGGAACTGGCGTGCCGGAGTCTCCAGCTCGACGGCGTGGACGGCCTGAACCTCGACGCCGGCGAACAGCAGGATGATGCCGGCCAGGAAGGCGATGCTGGAGAGCCCGGTGATATGCGGGAACAGCCGCGCGTGAACCTGCGTGCCGGCCGCCGCCGCGCTATCTCCGCCGTCGGCCAGGAACTCGATTCCGTTGCCTTGCAGGATCCAGATCAGCGCGAGAATCATGATCAGCGCTCCGGGCAGCAGGGTGCCCAGGATCAGGAACCACTTGGTCGCCGCCGCCGCGATCGAAACGCCGCGCAGGGTCAGCAGGGTCGCCAGCCAATATGTGACGAGAATGACCAGGGTGTTGTACCAGCCGAGGGTGGCCAGCTTCGGATCGCCGAACAGATAGGCGAGAGCCGCCGCGGCGAAGGCCAGCACGGTCGGATACCAGACGACGTTCTGGATCCATTGCAGCCAGATCGCGACCGAGCCCCAGCGCGCGCCGAAGGCTTCCTTGACCCAGGTGTAGACGCCGCCTTTCGAGCGGCCGAAGGCGCCGCCCAGCTCGGCGGAGACGAGGGACGCGGGCAGCAGGAAGAGGATGGTGCAGAAGCCGATGTAGAAGAACATCGTCAACCCTTCCTTGGCCATCATCGGAAGGCCGCGCAGGCTGACGACGGCGGCGACGGTCATCATCGCCAAAGTCACGGTGCTGATGTTCTTGTGGGCTATCGATGCCATTGCCGCGATTCCCCCTCGAATCGAAGCCGCCGGGGCGGGTAAAAACCACTTTCCACCGATTTTACTTACCGCATCACAAGAAAAATTGCAATTAACTATTTGATTTCAAGCGGAAATCACCTTCCGCCATACATGTCTATCTGCCGAACCAGCGCTCGCCGCGCCGGATGTCCTCATGCCGGCTAGGTTGTGTCCTCAGTAGTTCGTCATCCCAGCCGCGACTTTCGTCCAAATCTTTGATTTGGCGCCGAAAGTCAGCGAGCCGGGATCCAGCTTCGCACAGTATGCCGCTCGCTCTGGATTCCGGCTCGTAAGGCTCACTCCCGGAAATCCTGC
>JABIRQ010000110.1 GCA_018699755.1 Rhodospirillaceae bacterium
CCTGGTTCTCGTCGATGTTGATCTTGACCAGGCGGACCGCGCCGCCCGCGGCCCGCACGACCTTTTCGATGGCCGGGCCGAGCTGCTTGCAGGGTTCGCACCACGGCGCCCAGAAGTCGACGACGACCGGGGTCTCGCGCGACGCCTCAATGACGTCCGCCATGAAATTCTCGGTGTTGCTGTCCTTGATGACGGCGCCGTCCGGTCCGCCATTCTGGCCCGGCACGCCGCCCCCGATGATCGGTTCCATGTTCTTCGCAATCCGTTGCGGTTCCTGAGCGTCATAAATGGCGGTTCCCCGCCCCGGAGGCAAGCCCGCCTAGCCGTCCGCGTTCTCCGGTCCGCCCGGGCCCTCGGTATCGAAGTCGACGATTTCGGGCCGGTGTCCCGTCGCTTCGAGGAAGCGCACCAGATCTGCCGGCGCGATCGCCGTGGTCCGGTCGTTCGCCAGGGGATGGTAGTTCAGCGGCTCGCGCGACAGCATGGCCCGGTCGAGCACGACGCGCACGCGGCCCGCCTGGTCGTTGATCGCGGCGAAGGGGGTGACCGCGCCGGGGCTCACCCCCAGAACCTCTTCCAGCAACTCCGCCTTGGCGAAGGAAAGATTGCGCGCGCCGATCCGCTTGGACAACCATTTGAGGTCGACGCGCCGGTCCTCCAGCACCACGGCGAGGAACAACTCGGCGCGCTTGTCCTTGAGGAACAAGTTCTTGCAATGGCCGCCCGGCAGGTCACCGCGCAGGCGCTTGCTGTCCTCCACGGTGAAGAGCGGCGGATGATCGTGGGTCTCGGTCGCGATGCCCAAGGCGTCGAGGCGGGCGAACAGGTCTTCGGGCCGGGCGGGCATGGCGCATACCTAGCCGCTGGCCGCAATCCGCTCAAGCGCCGGGCGTCCTCGCGACGCTTGCAAAGCGCGACGGCATCTCTATATTCCATGCGCTCTTGCGGGAGTAGCTCAGAGGTAGAGCATCACGTTGCCAACGTGAGGGTCGCGGGTTCAACTCCCGTCTCCCGCTCCAATTCCTTCCCGAACCGGGCCTGGATCGCTTTTCGGCCGTCGCCGATCCGGACCTTTTCGGTTGGATCTTCTCTCGTAGACCAGCAACCCTCCCAGCAGGCTCAAAGCGCCGAGCCAGGAAACGGCGGTGCCATATCGCCGTGCGTCCCAACCCGTCGCCTCCGGCGTTTCTTCCTCCATCGCCTCCGGCGTTTCTTCCATTGCGAACCCCACCTTCCTTGCGGTCCCGGATGCCGGCGTGATCGGCGCCTCCAGGGCATGGGCGTCGACGGCCGTTGTCGGCCCGGGGGGCGCGCCCCGGGCACTGCCCATGGCGCCCAAGATCAAGGCGCCGAACAGGACGATCACGGCGGCGGCCGGAGTCTTGCGGTCGGATCGGCATGGCATTGGTCTCCCCACGGCTGGGCTTTGGTCGATGCGGCCAGTCGAGCCGTCCAAGACGGCGTCCGTGCGGAGGAGTTGGGGTGATTTCGCGGCGCGCCGACCGCCGTCCGCCACAATTGCCGGGCGGCGGGAGGCGATGGACCGGCGGTCGCGGCGGTGTCACACTTGAAGGCGTACAGGGTGGTCGATGCGCCCGAACAGCGCAGGAGAGAGGGCAGGATGATGCGTGCTGCACCCGATCCCGGCGGCTTGAAGGCCGCGCTCGACGGCCTCGTCCGTTTCGATACCCAGAACCCGCCGGGCCGCGAGAAGGAGGCCGCCGCCTTCGTCCTGGGCGAATTGCAGGCCATGGGCTGCCGCGCCGAAGCGGTCGAGTTCCAGCCCGGCCGGGTCAACGTCGCCGGCATTTTCGAGAACGGCCCCGGCCCGACCTTCGCCTTCAACACCCATCTCGACGTCGTGCCGGCGGGCGACGGCTGGACGAGCGATCCGTTTCGCTTGCGCGAGGCCGGTGCCCGCCTGTTCGCGCGCGGCGCGTGCGACGCCAAGGGCCCCCTGGTGGCGATGTTGGAGGCGATGCGTCGCCTGATCGCCGGCCGCGACGGCTGGTCGGGCACCCTGCTCGGCGTCTTCGTGGCCGACGAGGAAACCCAGAGCCTGGGGGCCAAGGCCTATCGCGAGACGGCCCCTGCGATCGACTACTGCGTGATCGGCGAGCCGACCTCGCTGACCACCGTGACCGCTCATAAGGGCAGTTTGCGGCCCTTCGTCCGGGTCCATGGGACGACCGCCCATTCCGGCATTCCCGATGCCGGGGTCAACGCGATCCTCAAATCCGCCCCCCTGCTCCGTCTGATCGAAGAAGAGCACGCCCGCCTCAAAACCGGCCCGGCCCATCCCCTGGTAGGCCATCCCAGCCTGACCGTGACCCGGGCGCAGGGCGGCCATGCCGACAACATCGTGCCCGATGCCTGCACCTTCGGCCTCGACCGCCGCATGGTGCCGGGCGAGGACGAGGCGGCGGTGCGCCGGTCGCTGGAGGGTTTGGTGGCGCGCGCCGCGGACGCGGCGGGCACGGCGATGGAGATCGTCGAGTGGAAACCGACGACCGGGCCGGCGACGGAGACCGATGCCGGCCATCCCATCGTCGGCGCGGCGCAACATGCCTGCCATCACCACACCGGGCGGGAGACTCCGCTCTCCGGGTTCCTGGGCGGTTGCGATCTGGTTCATTTTCGCGCGATCGGAGCCCAGGGCGTGGTGATCGGCCCGGGCTCGATCGACGTCGCCCACAAGCCGGACGAGTTCGTGCCGGAGGAGGAGTTGGTGCGCGCCGTCCTGATCTACGAGGACGTGGCGCAGCATATGCTGCGCGGCGCCGGACCCATGCCGGAATCGCAGGAGCCCAGCCCATGATCCCCGGGATCGAGCGAGTCGCGCCCGGCGGCGAAGCCGTCTTCGAGGCGGCGGAGTTCGCGCGCCGCCAAGACTTGGTGCGCGGCGATCTCGCCGCCCGGGACATCGATATCCTCATGGTCACGGGGCCGGAGAACATCTTCTGGCTGACCGGCCAGCAGACCCCTGGCTATTACACCTTTCAGGCCCTTTTGCTGCCGGCCGAGGGCGAACCGGTGTTCGTGGTCCGCGCTCTCGAGGCCTTGAACCTGATCGCCAACAGTCATCTGCGCCAGATCGAACCCTATGCCGACGACGCGGACCCCGTGCGGTTTGTGGTCGAGACGATACGGGCGCGGGGGTGGGGCGAAAAGCGCATCGCCATCGACGAGCGGGCTTGGTTCCTGCCCATCGCCGTCTACAAGGCCCTGCTTGCCGCCCTGGGTGAAGTGGGCGACGGCTCGCGCCTCGTCGAGACGCGCCGCGCCGTGAAATCGCCGGCCGAAATCGCCAAGATCGAGACCGCTGCCGGCTATGCTCAGGCCGGCATCGCCGCGGGTCTCGACGCGGTCCGCGCCGGGGCGAGCGAGAACGACGTGGTCGGCGCGATGATGGGCGCCGTGATCGTGGCGGGCAGCGAGTATCTCGGGATGGAGCCGCTGGTCGCGTCCGGCCCGCGCTCGGGCGTGCCCCACGGCACCTGGCGCCGCCGCCGTCTTGCGCCCGGCGATCCGATCATCCTGGAAATGGCCGGGTGCCACGACCGCTACCACGCCACCCTGTGGCGCTCGGCCTGGCTGGGCCAGCCGCCCGACCTTGCCCGGCGCATGATGGATTGTTGCCTAGAAGCGCTCGATGCCGCCCTCGCCGCCCTGCGTCCCGGCGCGACCTGCGCCCAGGTTCACGGCGCCTGCCAGGCGGTCGTCGACCGCCACGGCTTCACCGAGAATTTCCGTAAGCGCAGCGGCTATTCGATCGGCACCTCTTTCGCGCCGGACTGGGGCGAGGGGAATGTGCTGTCGCTCTACAGGGGGGTCGATGTGCCGGTTGAAACCGGCATGGTCTTCCACGTGCCGCCCGCTCTGCGCGACTACGGCGTCTTTACCGTCGGGGTCAGCGAAACGGCCGTCGTCACGGAAACGGGCAACCGACCCCTGTCCACTCTCGATCGGGATTTGCGAATCGTCTGAACGCACCAATGGGCGCGATCCCGCGCGCCGGTCGCGAATCCGTCATTTGCGCTTCATTAACCATAAGTTAGCCTTGGCCGAAGACCGTTGGTCGACAATCAAGAGAGGACGGCGGCCATGAGTGCCCCTGCGCAGGACCTGCGAGGCGAGATCATCGATTCGCTGATCTCGCAAATTCGCGCGAACCTCAAGGGCGACACGGCTCCGGTCGAGCGTTTCGTCCATCAGTTCCTCGCCGATGTCGCGACCGAGTTTCTGCTGGAACCCACGTCGGAAGATCTCTACGGCGCGGTCGTCTCGATGTGGAGCCACGCCCGGCAGCGCGAAAAATCCGGCCCTAAGATCCGGGTCTACAACCCGACCCAGGAAACCCACGGCTGGCATTCGACCCATACCGTCATCGAAATTGTCAACGACGACATGCCGTTCATCGTCGATTCGGTGGTCAATGCGCTGAACCGCGACCAGTTGATGGTCCATCTGCTTATTCATCCGATCATTCTGGTCGTCCGCGACGGCGATCGGGTGCTTGAGGATGTGTTGGAGCCGGGATCGGAGGCGGGCGCCACCGAATCCATGGTGCATGTCGAGATCAGCCAGCGCGGCTCTGCGGATGCCCTCAAGGCGCTGCATGCCCAGATTGCCCAGGTGCTCGACGACGTCCGCGCGGCGGTCGAGGACTGGCCCGCGATGCGCGAGCGGGTGTCCGAACTGGTCGACGAGCTGCGCGCCGCCGATCCGCCCATCCCCGGCGGCGAACTCGAAGAAGGCCTCGCCTTCCTGGAATGGGTTCACGACAACAACTTCACCCTTCTCGGGGTCCGCGACTACACCTTCGAGCAGAAGAACGGCGAGGATTTCCTGGCCATCGACGCGGCTTCGGGATTGGGCGTGCTGCGCGAAATTTCCGTCGAGTCGGCTCAGCGACACAAGGCGGCGCTGCCGCGCGAGGCGGCCGATTTCGCGCGTCGCAAGGAACTCCTCATCATCACCAAGGCCAACACTCGATCGACCGTTCATCGCAACGTCTACATGGACTACATCGGGGTCCGCCGTTTCGACAAAAAAGGCAACGTCACCGGCGAGCGCCGCTTCATCGGCCTGCTCACCTCATCGGCCTACAATCGAAACCCGCGCGATATCCCTCTCCTGCGTCACAAGGTCGATCGAGTGTTGGAGCGCTCCCGCTTCGCTTCGGGCAGCCACAATTCCAAGGCGATGCTGAATATCCTGGAGACCTATCCGCGCGACGAGCTGTTTCAGATCTCGACGGACCAGCTCTTCGAAATCGCCCATGGGATCCTGCATCTCGAGGAGCGCCAGCGCATTCGCCTCTTCGTGCGCCGGGACTCCTACGCACGCTTCTACTCATGCCTGGTGTACGTGCCGCGGGAAAGGTACAGCACCAGCCTGCGCCAGCGGATCGAGGAAGTTCTGCTCGCCGCTTTCCGCGGAGAGGCGGCGGAGTTCACGACCCAGGTCTCGAACCAACCCATGGCGCGTATCCACTACATCCTGCGCGCGCCCCGGGGGGCGGAGGTCGATTTCGATGTCCACCAGATCGAGGAACGGCTGGTCGTGGCCAGCCGCGATTGGACCGACGATCTGCGCGATGCGCTGATCGACCGCATGGGCGAGGCGCACGGCCATGACCTGTTCGACCGCTACGGCGACGCCTTCGAGCCGGGTTTCCAGCACGCCTTCACGGCCCAGACCGCGGTCAGCGATATCGAACGGATCGAGGAAGTGGTGGGCGGCGCGCCCATCGCCATGAACCTCTACCACCGGGTCGATGCGGCGGCGGGGGTGGTCCATTTCAAGGTCTATCACGGCGGCGAGCCCGTACCCCTCTCGGACATCCTGCCGATGCTCGAGAATATGGGCTTCCAGGTCATCACGGAGCATCCCTACACGGTGGGTGCCGGCGATTCGAAGGCCCATGTCTTCATCCACGATTTCCTGATGACGGTGCCCGACGGCGAGGTCGATCTTGCCGTGATACGCGACAATTTCCAGGAAGCCTTTGCCCAGGTCTGGCACGGCGCGATGGAGGACGACACCCTGAACCGCCTGATCGTCCGCGCCGGCCTGACCTGGCGCGAAGTCGCGGTGCTCAACGGCTACACCCGTTATCTCCAGCAGGCGCGGATCACCTTCTCCCAGGCCTATCTCTCCCAGACCCTGACCCGGCACGCCGACATGGCGAGTCTTCTGGTCAGTCTGTTCAAGACGCGGTTCGATCCGGCGGCGCAAACCGGCGCAGACAGCCGCGCGGCCGATATCGCGGCCCGGTTCGAGGCCGGCCTGGATGCGGTCGCCAGCCTGGACGAGGATCGCATCCTCCGGCGCTATCTGAATCTGGTGCAGTCGACCCTGCGCACGAATTTCTATCAGCGCGCGGATGACGGCGAGCCCAAATCCTATATCGCCTTCAAGCTCGACAGCGGCCGCCTGACCGATCTGCCGCTGCCGCGGCCGTGGCGGGAGATCTGGATCTATTCCCCGCGGGTCGAAGCCATCCATCTGCGCGGCGGCGAGGTCGCGCGCGGGGGCATCCGCTGGTCGGACCGGCCGGAAGATTTCCGGACGGAGGTCCTGGGCCTCATGAAAGCCCAGATGGTCAAGAACGCCCTGATCGTGCCGGTCGGCGCCAAGGGCGGATTCGTGGTCAAGCGCCCGCCCTCGGAAGGCGGCCGCGAGGCGCTGATGGAAGAGGTCGTCGCCTGCTACAAGACCCTGATCCGGGGCATGCTCGACCTCACCGACAACTATGTCGGCACGGAGGTCGTGCCGCCGCCTGAAGTGGTGCGCCTGGATCCGGACGATCCCTATATCGTCGCCGCGGCGGACAAAGGCACGGCGACCTTCTCCGATATCGCCAACGGCGTCGCGGCCGAATACGGCTATTGGCTCGGCGACGCATTCGCCTCGGGCGGCTCGGCCGGCTACGACCACAAGGAGATGGCGATCACCGCGCGCGGGGCGTGGGAGGCGGTCAAACGCCATTTCCGCGAAATGGGCAAGGATATCCAGGCCGAGGATTTCACCGTGGCCGGGGTCGGCGACATGTCCGGCGACGTCTTCGGCAACGGCATGCTGCTGTCCGAACACATTCGGTTGGTCGCCGCCTTCAACCACCTGCATATCTTCATCGACCCCGACCCCGACCCGGCGGTCGGCTTCAAGGAGCGGCGGCGCCTGTTTGATCTGCCGCGCTCGAACTGGTCCGATTACGATGCGAAGGCGATTTCGAAGGGCGGCGGGGTTTTCGACCGCTCGCTCAAGGCCATCGAGCTGACGCCCGAGATCAAGAAACTGTTCGGCATCAAGGAGAACTCGGTCCCTCCGCAAATCCTGCTCAACGCGATCCTCAAGGCGAAGGTCGATCTGCTCTGGTTCGGCGGCATTGGCACCTATGTGAAATCGAGCGCCGAGAGCCACGAGGATGCGGACGACCGGGCGAACGACCCGATCCGGGTCGACGGCGAGGAGCTTCGCGCCAAGGTCATCGGCGAGGGCGCCAATCTCGGCGCGACTCAAAGAGGGCGCGTCGAATTCGCCTTGGCCGGCGGCCGGATCAACATGGATGCGATCGACAATTCCGGCGGCGTCGATGCCTCCGATCACGAGGTCAATATCAAGATCCTGCTCGGCGATGTCGTCGAAAACGGCGACATGACCTTGAAGCAGCGCAACACCCTGCTCGAACAGATGACCGACGAGGTCGCCGCCCTGGTCCTGCGCGGAAATTACCAGCAGAGCCAGGCGATCTCGGTCATGGCGGCCCAGGCGGGCGATCTGCTCGACCGCCATGCGCGTTTCATGCGTGGGCTGGAAAGGACCGGCCAACTCGACCGCGCCATCGAATTCCTGCCCGACGAGGAGGCGATCCAGGAGCGGAAAGAACGAGGCTGCGGCCTGACCCGGCCCGAGATCGCGGTCCTGCTCTCCTACGGCAAGATCGCTCTGTACCGTGAACTGCTCGCATCAGATCTTCCCGACGATCCGCAACTCCTTAACGACCTCCACCGCTATTTCCCGAAAGCGCTCGGCAAACGATACGAACCGTTGCTCGAGCGCCACCGCCTGCGCAGGGAAATCGTCGCAACCCATGTGGTCAACAGCATGGTGAACCGGGTCGGGGCCCATTTCGTCCTCGATCTCGAGACGCGGACGGGCGCCAGCGGCAGCGACGTGGCGCGAGCCTATGCCGTGACCCGCGAAATCTTCCGCCTGCGCGAGGTCTGGGGTCGGATCGAAGCGCTGGACAATCAGATCCCGGCGGCCTTGCAGACCCGCATGCTGATCGAGATAGGCCAGTTGGTCGAACGCTCGACCATGTGGTTCCTCAAAACGGGCGACCGGCCGTTGGACCTCGCCGGAACGATCGCCGAGTACGCGCCGGGGATCGAACGGATCGAGGCCGGCCTCGGCGAGATCGTGCCGCCGGACCGGGCCAAGCAACTGAAGGCGCAGATCGTCGCGCTCACCAAGGAGGGCGTCCCGGAAGAGCTGGCGCGCCGGGTGACCGGGCTCGATATCCTGCTGTCGGCCTGCGATCTGGTGCGCGTGGCCAATGCCCATGGCTACGACGTCGAAGCGGTGGCGCGCATCTATTTCGATCTGGGCGCGCGGTTCGGCATGCATTGGCTGCGCAGGGCCGCACGCGGCCTGGAGCCGGAGAACACGTGGCAGGAACAGGCGATCGGCGCCATCGTCGACGACGTTTTCGGCCATCAGCTGGCCCTGACCCTGAAGGTTCTCGAAGGAGAGAACGGCGCGGACGGCGATGGCGCCATCGAGGATTGGTACCGCCGTCGGACGGCGACCGCCCAGCAGACCGAAGCGATGCTGGGCGAGTTGCGCGACACCGAGGCGGTCGATCTTTCCATGCTGACGGTGATGAGCCACCAGCTCCGTACTCTGGCCACGCAATGACCGGCGCCACGGGATGACCGGACCGGTCGTCCGGCCGGGCTCCAGGCCGCCGCCGGGCGCCGCGCGCCGGGCGGTGATTGCCTGGTGCCTTTACGACACGGCCAATTCGGCCATTCCGGCGGTCATCACGACCTTCGTCTTCGCGACCTATTTCACTCAGGCGGTGGCGGTCGACGCGACCACCGGCACGGCGCAGTGGAGCATGGCCGTGACCCTCTCGGCCCTGGCGGTCGCCCTGCTCAGCCCGGCGCTCGGCGCGATCGCCGATGCCGCGGGCCGGCGCAAGCCCTGGCTGCTGTTCTTCACGGCGGTCAGCGTGCTGGGCTGCGCCCTGCTCTGGTTCGTGCCGCCGACGGCGGAGGGCGGAACGCCCGGTCCGGGGGTCGTGCTCTACGCCCTGATCGTCTTCGGGGTGGTCAATGCGGCCTTCGAAATGGCCATCGTCTTCTACAACGCCATGCTGCCCGACCTGGTTCCGCCGGCGCGACTGGGCCGGCTCTCGGGCTGGGCCTGGGGGGCGGGCTATGCCGGCGGGTTGGTCTGTCTCGTCGTCGTGCTCTTCGCCTTCGTCCAGGCCGATCCGGTACCCTTCGGGCTCGACAAGGCCATGGCCGAACATGTTCGCGCCTCCGGCCCGATTAGCGGCCTGTGGTATGCGCTTTTCGCCTTGCCGCTTTTCTTCTGGACGCCGGATCGCAAACGCACGGGGCTGGGGGCGGGGACGGCTCTGCGCCAGGGCCTCTCGACCCTGGCGAACAGCCTGCGCAACCTCCGCAGCTATGGCGGCGTGCTGCGTTATCTGATCGCCCGCATGCTCTACACCGACGGACTCAACACCCTGTTCGCCTTCGGCGGGATCTACGCCGCAGGCACGTTCGGCATGGCGATCGAGGAGGTGTTGATGTTCGGCATCGCCCTCAACGTGACGGCGGGGCTGGGGGCATTCGGCTTCGCCTGGATCGACGACGCCATCGGCGCGAAGCCGACGGTCGTGATCGCATTGGTCGCGATCATGGCGATCAGCACGGGATTGCTGATCGTCGAATCGAAGGATTGGTTCTGGGGGTTGGGTTTGTGCCTGGGCGCTTTCTTCGGCCCGGCCCAGGCGGCGAGCCGATCGCTCATGGCGCGGCTCGCGCCGCGCGAGATGGCGGCGGAGATGTTCGGCCTCTATGCCCTGTCGGGCAAGGCGACCACTTTCATGGGGCCTATGGTGCTGGGTTGGGTGACCCTGATCGCCGACAGCCAGCGCGTCGGCATGGCGACAATCCTGATCTTCCTCGTCGCCGGCCTGATCCTGCTTCTCGGGGTCCGCGAACCGCGAAGCGGCAAGGCGCCGACGGTCTAGCGCGGCGAATCTAGTGCCGGAAGTGGCGCATGCCGGTGAAGACCATGGCCAGGCCCTTTTCGTCCGCGGCGGCGATGACCTCGTCGTCGCGCATCGAGCCGCCGGGCTGAATCACGGCCGTGGCCCCGGCCGCCGCCGCCGCCAGCAACCCGTCGGCGAAGGGAAAGAAGGCGTCCGACGCGACGGCCGAGCCCTCGGTCCGGCTGCGAGCCTCACCCGCGGCCTCGGCCGCTTCCTTGGATTTGATGGCGGCGATGCGGGCGGAATCCACGCGGCTCATCTGGCCCGCGCCGACACCCACCGTCGCCCCGTCCTTGACGTAGACGATGGCGTTCGACTTGACGTGTTTGGCGACGCGGAAGGCGAACAGTAGATCCGCCAGTTCCCGTTCGCTCGGCGCGCGTTTGGTGACGACCCGCAGGTCCTCGGCACCCACGCAGCCCGAATCCTGGGTCTGCACCAGCAGGCCGCCGGCCAGGCTGCGCAGGGTCAGGCGCTCGGCCGTGGGGTCGGGCAAGGCGCCGATTTCCAGCAGGCGCAGGTTTTTCTTCCCGCCCAGGACGGCGCGCGCTTCGTCGCCGATCTCCGGGGCCAGGACGACTTCGGCGAAGAGCTTGCCGATCTCCTCGGCGGTCGCACCGTCGAGCGGACGGTTGAGCGCGATGATCCCACCGAAGGCGCTGACCGGATCGCAGGCCAGAGCCCGGGCATAGGCCTCGGCTAGGTTCTTGGCCTGGGCCACGCCGCAGGGATTGGCGTGTTTGATGATCGCCACGGCGGGCGGTTCGAACTCCGCAACCAGCTCGAAGGCGGCATCGGCATCGTTCAGGTTGTTGTAGCTCAGCTCCTTGCCTTGGAGCTGACGCGCCGTGGCGACGCCGGGCCGGTCGCTGCCGTCGCTGTAGAAGGCGGCTTTCTGATGCGGGTTCTCGCCGTAGCGCAAGGTCTGGCGCAGGCGGCCGCCCAGGGTCAGGCGCTCGGGGAAAGTCACGCCCTGGCGCTGGGCGAACCAGGCGGCGATGGCGGCGTCGTAGGCCGCCGTCCGGGCATAGGCTTTAGCGGCCAGGGTTTTGCGTAGGGCCAGGCTGGTGGCCCCCCCGTGCTGCGCAATCTCCTCGATCGCGGCGGGGTAGTCGGCGGGATCGGTCAGCACGGCGACGAAGGCATGGTTCTTCGCGGCGGCGCGGATCAGGGCCGGGCCGCCGATATCGATATTCTCGACGCAGGCTGCCTCGTCCGCGCCCGAGGCCACGGTGGCTTCGAAGGGATAGAGGTTGATGACGACCAGATCGATCGGGGCAATGCCGTGATCGTCCATCGCGGCCAGATGCCCGGCATCGTCGCGGCGCGCCAGGATGCCGCCATGGATGCTCGGCTGCAGGGTTTTCACACGGCCGTCCATGATTTCGGGAAAGCCGGTATGGTCGGAAACCTCGACGACATCCACGCCCGTCTCGCGCAAGCTGCGCGCCGTGCCACCGGTCGAGAGGATATCGACGCCGGCGGCCGCCAGGGCCTGGCCCAGCGCCTCGAGTCCGGTCTTGTCGGAGACGGAAATCAAGGCGCGGCGGACGGGTTGAAGATCGGTCTCGGGCATGAGGCGTGGTCCGGTGTGAGTGGAAACGGGGGCGCCGGGGCAATTTAGTTCATAGCCTCTGCCGCGCAAGCGTCGCCGGAGAGGCGCGGACGACTTATCCCCAGCCGCGCGCGATCTTCTCGGCGAGGCCGGTTTCGAAGGCCCGCGGTGCAATGCCCAAACGGGTCGCCATGGGCGCGATATCAAAGCGCTTGTCTTCGGCCGCGCGCCGCAGTTCGGCGGCATCGAAGGGCACGGCCAGGCCCAGTCCGCGCGCGCACCGGGCGATGCCGACGAGCAGCCCGACTGGGGCCGGCAAGACATGAATGCGTCGATCCAGCGCCGCGCCGCAGGCCCGGATCATCCGAGCGTAGGAGATCGCTTCGGGCCCGGCCAGGACGATGGGTTCGCCGGGCGCTTCGGGGCGGGTCAGGGCCGCGACGAAGGCGGCGACCACGTCGTCGACGAAGACGGGCTGCACTTTGTGGCGGCCGCCATCGGGCAGGGGCAGGAGGATCGGCAGAAAGCGCGGCCAGCGGCGCAGCAGGCGCAGCATGCGGTTGACGTTCCGGTCGTCGGGCGCGCCGTAGATCATCGAGGGGTGCAGCATCACCCCGGGCCGGCCACTGGCGCGGAAGGCCGCCTCGCCCGCGCGCACGGCGTCGGCGGCTGGGTCGGGCAAGGCGGTGAAGCGGCGGGTCGAGCCGGTCAGAACGACCCTCTCGCACCGGGTGGGCAGGGCGGCCAGAATCTGTTGCGCGAAACGGGCATGGGCCAGGCTGACGACATGGCTGGCATCGGCCAGGGCCGCCTGCAGGCCGGCCGGGTCCTCGATATCGGCGAGACGCTTTTCGGCCCGTCCATCGACGGCGGCCAACCGCTCGGCGCAGCGCCCCAGGGCGACGGTCTCGTATTCCGCCGCGCACAGGGCGGCGACCAGATAGCGGCCGGTCTTGCCGCTGGCCCCCAGGATTGCGACGCGCATCAGGCCAGGCCGAGCAGGGCGAGCTGGCGCGCGACGACCCGCGCCTCATCGAATTCGACCAGCGCCCGGGCTCTGCCTGCGGTGCCTTGGGTCGCGCGCAGGGCCGGATCGCGGATCAGCCGATTCAGGGCTTCGGCCAGGGCACGCGAGTCTTGAACAGGCACCAAGGCGCCGGTCTCGCCCGGCACCACCTCTTCCCGGCTGCCACGGATATCGGTCGCCACCACCGGCAGGCCGCAGAACATGGCCTCTATGATCGAGCGCGGCATGCCTTCGCGATGGGACGGCAGGGTGAAGATATCGGCGGCATGGAGCAGATCGGCCACGTCGGCGCGGTAGCCGAGCAGGCGGATGCGCCCGGCCAGTGCCGGGGCGCTTGCGATTTTTGCCAGGCTCTCGTCGATCGCCGAGGCGTGGTCGCTCGCCAGCCGCTCGCCGACGACCCAAAGCTCGACAATCGGTTCGGCGGCCAATCCGGCCATTGCCTCGAACAGTTCGGGATAGCCCTTCTCCGCCACCAGGCGCCCGACGACGGCGACGACGACCGCGTCTTCGGGCGTGCCCAGCGCTGTGCGCATTTGGGCCCGGTGCGCGGCCGGATCGGCGGGCGGCGCGAAGCGCGCCGGATCGACCCCGTTGCCGATCGCCTCGATCGCTCGCGCCCGGGTCAGGCGCAGGCGCCGCGCCGTCTCGGCGTCCTCGCGCGCCTGGGTGAACAGGACATGAGTGAAGCGCCCGCCCAGCCATTCGAGGGCGATATGGGCGAGGCGCTTGGCTGCCGGCATATGGTCGTGGAAATAGAAGCCATGCGCCGTGTAGACGATGCAGGGCACGCCCGCGCGCGCCGCCGCCAGCCGCCCGATCAGGGCGGCCACGGGGGTATGGACATGAACGATGTCGAAGGCCTCGCGCCGGAACAGCGTGACCAGCTTGCGATAGGTGCCGATATGACGGAGCAGGTTGTAGCTGCGCGCGATCTCGACCGGCTCGATTCGGAAGCCGGCGGCTCGCACCTTGGTCAGCAACGGTCCCTCGCTGCACACGCCCACCACCTCGTGCCCGGCGGTCCGCATACCCTCCATCAAGGGCAGGAGAAAGTGGCGCAGGGTGAAATCGACGGCGCAGAGCTGGCAGATCTTCATCGCCGGGCTGTCCCGGTTTCGGCCAGGATTTCCCGGTGCAGTGCGGCGAAGGCTTCGGCCGCCCGGTCCAGGGCGAATTCCGTTTCGATTCGTTGTCGCGCCGCGCGGCGGCGCTCTTCGCGCGCGGCCGGCTCCTCGGCGATCAGCGCGGCGAGGGCCTCGGCCAGGGCGGCAGGATCGCGCGGCGGCACGATGCGCCCGGTCTCGCCGACGATGAGCCGGGCGTCGCCGACATCCGTCGCGACGGCCGGGCAGCCGGCCGCCATGCCCTCCGCCACGGCATTCGAGAAGCCCTCGCCGAAGGCCGAG
>JABIRQ010000202.1 GCA_018699755.1 Rhodospirillaceae bacterium
ATCTGGGGCGCGAGGAGATCGAGATCATCGCCCCCGCGGTGGAAGAGCTGCGCGCGGCCGGAATCGAGACGACCGGCCCCTTCCCCGCCGACAGCCTGTTCCATGCCGCCGCGCGCAAGCACTTCGATGCCGCGCTCTGCATGTATCACGACCAGGCGCTGATCCCGCTCAAAACCATCGATTTCGACGGCGGCGTAAACGCGACGCTGGGCCTGCCCTTCGTACGGACTTCGCCCGATCACGGCACCGCTTTCGACATCGCCGGACAGGGCAAGGCCAGCGCGCGCAGCCTGGTCGCCGCGTTGCGCATGGCGGGTGCGATGGCGCGCCACCGGGCCGCCGCCGAATCGGCCTAGGCCCAAAGCCTTGGCCCCGAACAACCCGAACCCGCGACCCGTCCTGCCGCCGTTGCGAGAAATCATCGCCCGTCACGGCATCGGCGCGCGCAAGGGCCTGGGCCAGCATTTCCTGCTCGACGGCAACCTGACCGACCGGATCGCGCGCGCGGCCGGATCGCTCAACGGCATCCATGTCGTCGAGATCGGCCCCGGGCCGGGCGGATTGACCCGCTCCCTGCTCGCGGCCGGGGCCGCGCGGGTCGTCGCGATCGAGCGCGATCCGCGCTGCGTCGACGCCCTGGGCGAACTCGAGGCCGCCTATCCCGGACGCCTGGAAATCGTAGCCGCCGATGCATTGAAGATCGACGCAGCGGCGCTCGTGCCCGCCCCTCGGCGCATCGTCGCCAACCTGCCCTACAACGTCTCGACTGCGCTTCTGCGCCGCTGGCTCGACACGCCCACGGCATTCGAGAGCATGACCCTGATGTTCCAAACCGAGGTGGCGGAGCGTCTGGCGGCCGGCCCCGGCGGCCGCGACTACGGCCGGTTGAGCGTGCTGACTCAATGGCTCTGCGACGTGCGGCTATTGTTCAACGTGTCGCGCACGGCATTCGTGCCGCCGCCCAAGGTTTCGTCCTCGGTCGTGCAGTTGATCCCGCGCTCGGCCCCGCTCGCGCCCGCGCGCATGGCCACTCTCGAACGTGTTACCGCCGCCGCCTTCGGCCAAAGACGCAAGATGCTGCGCTCCAGCCTGAAATCCTTGAAGGTCGGCACGGAAGCCCTGCTGCGCAACGCCGGCATCGAAGACACCACACGCCGCGCCGAGACCCTGACCGTCGAGGAGTTCTGCGCCCTGGCCCGGGCATTGGACATAACCTGAGACCGACAGGCGCGGCCTCGCCTACTGCCCCTGGCGCAAGCCTTTGACGAAATCCGAGAGGCCGACCTGACGGTCGCGGTGCAGGCGTTCGGCTGCGAGGATCGCTTGGACGGCGGCCACGCTTTCTTCCACCGCCCGGTTCACGACGATGTAGTCGTATTCCTGAAAATGGGTCATTTCGTCCGCCGCCTCGGCCATACGCCTGGCGATAACATCGTCGGAATCCTGGGCCCGTGTCTTGAGCCGGCGCTCCAGTTCCGCCGTCGAGGGCGGCAGGACGAACACCGTCACGAGATCGGCCCGCGCGGTCTCCTCCAACTGCTGCGTGCCCTGCCAGTCGATGTCGAACAGCACATCCTGTCCGGCCCCCAGCGCCTCCGCCACCGGTTCCTTCGGCGTCCCATAGTAGTGGTCGAAGACCTTGGCGTATTCGAGCAACTCCCCCCGGTTGATCATGAGGTTGAAGTCCTCGCGAGGGATGAAGTGATAGTCGACGCCAGCGACCTCGCCCGGCCGCTTGGGCCGGGTCGTGCAGGAAATCGACATGGTCAAGTTGCCGTCCCGGTCCAGCAGCTTGCGCGAGATCGTGGTCTTGCCGGCGCCGGATGGCGAAGACAGAACGAGCATCAATCCCCTGCGGCGAATCTCGGCGAAGCTCATCGTACCGCGCTCCCCCTATTCGATATTCTGGATCTGCTCGCGCAGACGGTCGATCGCCGTCTTGAGCTCGAGCCCGATATTGGTCAGGTCCAGGGTCGCGGCCTTGGAGCAGATCGTGTTGGCCTCGCGATTGAATTCCTGGCACAGGAAATCGAAACGCCGGCCCACCGCGCCGCCTTCGTCCAGCAATGCCCGGGCTGCCGCCCCATGGGCGCGCAGACGGTCGAGCTCTTCGCGCACATCGGCCTTGGCGACGAGCAGTGCGATTTCCTGGGCCAGTCGCTCCTCCGGCAGGGCGACGTCCGCCAGATTCAATTCACCCACCCGTTCGTTCAGGCGGACAGAGAGCGCGGCGGGTTGCGCCTCGGCCGTGGCGGCGGCGCGCGCAACCAGGGCGTCGACCTCGTCCAGAAGTTCGACCAGAACGCTGGCCAAGCGCCCACCCTCTTCGCCGCGGGCGCGAACGAGATCGGCAACCGCCGCCTCCAATCCGGACAGCACGGCAGCGTCCCAGGTGGCCCGCGCCGATTCGTCCAGTTCGCCCTCTTCGCCATGCTCGACCACGCCGCGCACGGCGAGCAGCCGGTCGAGGCGCGGCAGTCCGGGGTCGACCCGGCCGGCATAGGCTTCGTGGAGCGCGATCAACTCGTCCAGCAAGCCATGATCGACGACGATCTTCGTGCCGTCACGACCCGAGCGGTTCGAGAGTTGCGCCTGCACGTTGCCGCGCACCAAACCGCGCGACAGGCGCTCGCGGGCCGGGCCGTCGAGCCGGTCGGCGCCCGC
>JABIRQ010000055.1 GCA_018699755.1 Rhodospirillaceae bacterium
AGGGAATAGCCGATGGCAACGGCGCCCTGGCCGAGCGTATCCTCGGGCAATCCGGCCAACGCATCGGCCAGATCCCGCGACCGGCCGGCATGATATTGCCAGCGGCAATGCGGCCGGGAGGGCCCGGCCCCGCGCAGGTTGAGGCGCAGCACGGGCCAGCCCGCCGCCAGCAATTGGCGCGCGCTTTCCAGGATATAGGCGCTGTCCTCGCAGCCGGTCAGGCCGTGGATCAGCACCGCGAGAGGCCGCGCGGCGCCGGGCTTCGGGCGGTGCAGGCGCGCGACCAGACGGTCGCCGCTGCCGTCGTCCATGGCCAGATGCAGGGTCTCGGCCGGCCAGGGCGACAGATCAGGCCGGCCGCGCACCAGAATGTTGCGCAGGGTCTGCAGGTCGCCGCCGTGCCAGGGGAAGCGCGCGCGGAAGGGATTGCGGTCGAGCCAGTCACGCATGGCCTTCATATCGTGACCGTTCGGCCGCGTGACCAGGGGGCCGACACCGAAGATAAATCTGTCG
The DNA here is from genome assembly GCA_018699755.1 of Rhodospirillaceae bacterium. GTDB lineage: Bacteria > Pseudomonadota > Alphaproteobacteria > CADEGL01 > CADEGL01 > JABIRQ01. Next base: position 514 of record JABIRQ010000055.1, read on the forward strand.
CGAGGCCGGGCGCTACACCGCGCGGCTGTGGCGGGCGGCGCCCTTGTGGAGATGGGCGTCGAAAGCGGCCGCGGCCAACCGGACGAAGGGCCGGCCCGTCTCGGTCATGGCGACCCGCCGGTCGTCGAGGGCGAGCAGGCCGTCGCCCGCCATCGCCCGCAATTCGTCGAAGGCGTCGTCCAGCGCCTCGGGCGCAACCCGGTGCTCCCGGGCCACCGAGGCCACATCGACTGCCATGTCGCACATCAGGCGCTCAATCACGGCGCGGCGCAGGCGATCGTCGCCGTCCAGAGCAACGCCCCGGACCGTGGCGAGGCCGTGCGCGCGCAACGCTTGGTTCCAAGCCGTCGTCTCGGCCGCATTCTGGACGTAACCCTGGGGCAGCGCACCGATCGCCGAGGCGCCGAAGCCGAGCAGCACCGGCGCGGGATCGGCCGTGTAGCCTTGGAAATTGCGCCGGAGCCGGCCCTCTGCGAGCGCCCGGGCCAGGGGGTCCTCGGGCCGCGCGAAATGATCGAATCCGATGGCGGTATAGCCGAGCGCGGCGAGCCGCGCCGAGGCCGCGCCCCATTGGCGCCACCGCTCCGGCCCGTCGGGCAGCAGCGCCTCGTCGATCAGGCGCTGGTGCTTCTTCATCCAGGGTACATGGGCATAACCGAACAGCGCCAATCGGTCCGGGGCCAGGCCATGGGCCGCCTCGACCGTGCGCTCGACGCGCGCGACAGTCTGCGCCGGGAGGCCGTACATCAGGTCCAGGTTGATCGCGCCGATGCCTTCGCCGCGCAGCGCCGCGACGACCGCCGCCGTCTGGTCGGTCGGTTGGATGCGGTTGATCAGGCGCTGGACCTCCGGGTTGATGTCCTGCACCCCCAGGCTGGCCCGGTTGATGCCCGCCGCGGTCAAGGCTTCGACCGTTTGCGTCGTACAGGTTCGCGGGTCGATCTCGCAGGCGATCTCGGCCCCGTCCTCAAGATCGAAGCGCGCGCGGAAGGCCGCCATCGCCGCCCCGACCAATCGCCCGCCGCCGATCGTCGGCGTGCCCCCGCCGAAATGGACATGGCGCACCCGGAACCGCCCGGACAGGCGCTCGGCCACGGCCGCGATCTCCTCGATCAGCCGCGCGCCGTATGCGTCGAGGGGGCCGTCCTTGCGCGCCACGCCGGTCTGGCAGCCGCAGAACCAACACAGCTCGCGGCAAAAAGGCACATGGACGTAAAGGGAAAGCGGCAGCCCGGAATCCAGTTCGGCCAGCCAGCGGGCGTAGGTCTCGGCGCCGACCGACGGTTTGAAATGGGGCGCCGTCGGGTAGCTGGTGTAGCGCGGCACCGACCGGTCCCAGCGCGCGACGAGTTCGGAATCCATGACGCCTTCTCGCCCGCTGGCCGGCCCGCCGCCTTGATGCAGGTCAAGAGGCGCGGACCTGGGTGGCCGAAGGCGTTCGAATCGCGCGCACGGGCCATGTTACCGTGACGGCACAATCGCATTTCCGGGGGGAAAGACCATGCGCATCGGCTTCGTCGGCATCGGCAATATCGGCTATCCGATGGCGCGCCAATTGCTGCGCCACGGCTTCGCGGTCCAGGCCTACGACCGCCGCCAGGAGGCTATCGGCAAGATCGGCGGCGACGGGGCCGGCGCGGCGCGGTCCGTGGCCGAGGCGGCGGCGGGCGCCGATGCGCTGATCACCTCCCTCCCCGGCCCGCCCGAGGTCGAGGCCGTGGCAGGTGAGATTCTGGAAAACCTGCCCGAGGGCGCGACCTGGATCGACATGACGACCAACGATGTCCATGTCGTCCGGGCCTTGGGCGAGAAGACCGCCGCGCGCGGCCTACATATGCTCGAAGGCACCGTGTCCTGCGGCGTCAAGCGCGCCTACGAAGGCAAGCTGACGATCTTCGTCGGCGGCGAGGAGGATGTTTTCGCGCGCCACCGGGCGATCTTCGACGCGATGGCCGAGACGGTCATCCGGGTCGGGCCGCTGGGCGATGCCACTGTGGCCAAGCTGATCACCAACATGCTGGCCTTCGTCCATCAAGTCGCCTTCGCCGAGGGCATGATGCTGGGCGCGCGCAGCGGCCTCGAAATCGAACCCCTGTGGCGCGCGATCAACGCCAGCTACGGCGGCAGTTTCGTCTCGGAGAACGACGGGCCACGCCTTTTTGCCGGCGAATTCGACTCCACCTTCCCGCTGCGCCTGGTCTGCAAGGATGCACGCCTGACGGCCGCGCTCGCGAATGAGACGGGCACGCCGATCCCCATCGCGACCCTCGCCGAGCAGACCTACGAGCGGGCGCGCCTGCATTTCGGCGACGAGGCGACCTGCCACAGCGTCATGCGCCTGATCGAGGAGGCCACCGGCCAGGAACTGCGGGCCGAGATCGACGGAGAAGAGGCATGAGCCTGCACGGCAAGATCGCCCTGATCACCGGCGGGACCAGCGGCATCGGCAAGGCCACGGCCCTGCTCTTCGCCGAGCGCGGGGCCGCGGTCGCCGTCACCGGACGCAGCGCGGCACGCGGGGCCGAGGTCGTCTCGGCCTGCGAAGACCGGGGAGCAGAGGCGATCTTCCTGGCCGCCGACCTCGGCGACCCGAGCGTCTGCAAGCCACTGATCGAGGACACCCTGGCGCGCTTCGAGCGGCTCGACGTGCTGGTCAACAACGCCGGCGTGACCCATGCCGCCGGCACCCTGGAGACGACCGACGAACAGTATTTCGAGCAGCTCGCCGTCAACGTCACCGCGCCCTTCCTGCTGAGCCGCGAAGCGGCGCGGGCGATGAAGACCCAGGGCGGCGGCGCCATCGTCAACGTCGCGTCCGATCTCGGTCTGCGCGGCGAGAAAGGGATCACGGCCTATTGCGCGACCAAGGGCGCGGTGATCCAGCTGACCCGCGCCATGGCCATCGACCAGGCCGAGGACGGCATCCGGGTCAACGCGGTCTGCCCAGGCGAGATCCACACCGAGATGCTGGAGCGCGCGGTGCGCGACCGCGGCCACTCGATCGCGGACGGCCTTGCCATGCTGGAGGATCGGGTGCCGATCAAACGCATCGGCACGCCCGAGGAGATCGCCCGCGCTATCCTGTTCCTGGCCTCGGACGATTCCAGCTTCTGCACCGGCGCCATCCTTTCCGCCGACGGCGGCTCGGTGGCGCGATAAGGACGCGCCTGGCGAAGCCTCGCCCCCTCATCCTGAGCAGCCCCTTCGAGGGGCTGACGAAGGGCGAGACGCCGCCTGCCGGCGACTCCTCTGGGTGAGGCTTCTATAGGAACAGTTTACGAAACCATTTCCTCATCCTGAGGAGCGCGCACAGCGCGCGTCTCGAAGGGTGATTGGCGCAACCTAAAATGCCTCGACGATCTCGACTTCGCGCAGGGCTTCGCCCTTGGCGATGCGGGCGTAGTTGAGACGCGAGAGGTCGATGGTCCGGAACCCGCCGTGGCAGATCAGCTCGGCCACGGCGCGGCCGGCGGCGGGCGATTGCTGGACGCCGTGGCCGGAGAAGCCGTTGGCGAAATGGAAGTTCCGGACCTCGGGATGGCTGTCGACGATCCCATTCTCGTCGAGCGGGTTGTAGTCGTAGTGACAGGCCCAGGCGTTGCGCAGCTTGATCGCCTCGAAGGCGGGGAAGCGGTGGGCCAGCTCCGGCCAGACCACGTCCTCGAACAGGCAATACTCGACGTCGTAATCCCAGCAGGGTGGGTCCCGCTCGAGCGGCGGCGAGACCCCGGCGATATAGCCGCCGCCCGTCTCCGCCCGCACATAGACGCCGTTCGGCGTGAAGCATTGGGGCATGGGTGCGATGCGCTCGCGGCAATCGAAGGCATAGACGTAACGCTTGCGCGGCTCGACCGGCAGATCGATCCCGGCCATCGCGGCGACCCGCCCAGCGTGATAGCCGGCAGCGTTGACCACGGCGCCGCAGCCGACCGCGACACCCGAAGCCAGTTCCACCGCCGTCACGCGCCCGCCTTCGACGCGAAGACCCGTCACTTCGTCGTCGCGGTACTCGACCCCGAGAGCGCGGGCCTTACGGCGATAGCCCCGGACCAGGGTATAGGGGTCGATCCAGCCCTCCCCCTCGGCCCCGAAGGAAACCCCGGCCAGGCCTTCCGGGTTCAACCAGGGAAAGCGCGCCGGCAGGTCGTCGGCCCAGACGATCTCCGCCTTGCCGCCCATCGATCGCTGCAGGGCGTTGTTGCTTTCCATCACCGCGACCCGGCCCTCGGTCGCCATGAAGAGATAGCCCCGTTCCGTGAAGGGCAGGTCGAAAGCCTCGCCGTCCACCGCCAGCCAGTCATGGGCATTGCGGTAGAACTCCAGGCCGTAGAGGCAGATAGCGATATTCTCGGGCAGGGAAAACTGCTGGCGGATCGAGCCGTTCGACCGCGCGCAGGACGCGAACTCGTAGCTTGGGTCCTTCTCGACCACCAGGACCGAGCCGTCGAAATCCGCGCCCGCCGCCAAGTGATAGGCGGTCGAGCCCCCAATCACGCCCCCGCCAACGATGACGACGTCGTAGGAGGTCACGAATCTGTCCCTTCGGGCACCCCGCCTATTTCCCGATCTCGTCGGCAGGCGGCAGGCCGGTCAGTTCGACCGTCGTCTTGCCGGCCTTGAGCCCCTCGATGATCGCCGCCTCCTTGTCCATTCGGGCCCGGCACCGGGCCATCAGGCCGTCGATCTGGTCGGGGCGGATGACGATCACGCCGTCGTCGTCGCCGATGACGAGGTCGCCGGGCGAGACCGGCACGCCGCCGCATTGGATCGTCGCATTGACCGCGCCGCCGAAGCCCTTGTGGGGTCCGGCGGGCACCGCCGCCCGGACATAGACCGGCAGGCCCGAATCGCGCAGTTCGGCGACATCGCGCACCGCGCCGTCGATCACCACGGCCGCAACGCCGCGCTGCTTGGCGCCGGTATGCATGAGGCCGCCCCAGACCGCCGTGTCCTCGAAGCCGCCGGCATCCGCCACGATGACCGCGCCGGGCCAGGCCCCGGCCAGGGCGTAATGCAGGGCGGAATTGTCGCCGACCATGCAGCGCGCGGTCAGCGCCTGGCCCGCGAAACCCGAGCCCGGCGCAAGCGGCTTGATCGCCGCCCGCATGATCTGGGTACGGTTCAGCTCGTCGCCGATGATGGCCACAGGAATCTCCGACCAGGTCGCGAGCGCGTCCTCGTCGAGCCACGCCTTCGGTGCGTCGTTAAGTTCCAGAGCCATCGCAGTCGCTCCCCTAGTAGACGCCGACTTCACGGATCGGCCGGTTTTCCAGAATGCGCTCGACGCCGAAGCGGCTGAGATCGAGGGTCCGGTATTCGCCGTGGACGATCAGCTCCGTCATCGCCCGGCCGCAGGCCGGGCCCTGCATGACGCCATGCCCGGAATAGCCGGTCGAGACGAAGAAATTTTCCAGGCCCGGGTAGAGGCCCAAAATCGCGTTCTGGTCGAGGGTGTTGTAATCGTAGTGGCAGGCATAGCTGCGCTCCAGCCGCAACTCCTCGAATTCCGGGAAGCGGTGATAGAGGG
>JABIRQ010000324.1 GCA_018699755.1 Rhodospirillaceae bacterium
GGACGCGCTGATCGCTCCACCGCTTGGCCCCGCGCGAGAACAGGCGCGGCGCGGCGCTGGTACCCCAGGACCCGCCCCAGCCATGGCGCACCAGGCGGTCGCCGACATAGTTGTCGATCGGCACGAGAAAATAACCGGGCGCGGCAGAGGCGATGGTCGCGCGAATCTCCGCGCCCAGCTCCGGCGTGGCACGCTCGTCGGCATCGACTTCGAGAATCCAATCGCCTTCGCAGAGATCGATGCCGGCATGGCGGCGCGGACCCTCGATCTCCCAGGCCCCTTCGACGATGCGGTCCGTGAAGCGCGCGGCGATCTCGCGCGAGCGGTCGGTGCAGCGGTCGAGCACGACGACGATCTCGTCCGCGAAGCCAAGGGTTTCCAGGCAATCGGCGAGTTGCGCTTCCTCGTCATGGGCGACGACGAGGGCCGAGAGCCTGGGTGCGCCGGCGCCCGCCGCGCTCAAGCCGCCTCGTCCCGGCAACGCCGCCACAATTCGCGCGCGGCGATCTCAGCCGCTTCGACGCTCAAGGAATCCATGAGCGTTCCGGTGGTTTTGTGGTCGTAGCCCGGCCCGCCAACCAGTTGGTCATAGGTCAGCGCGGTGCGGGCGACCGCGGCGCGGGGACCCCAGGGGCGATAGAGCTCGTCCTTGCTGGGGCCGAACAGACCGAGGGTCGGGATGCCCGCGGCGGCGGCCAGATGCATGGTCCCGGAATCGTTGCCGACGAAGAAGCTGCAGCGGCGCAGGCAGGCCAACGCGGTGAGGAGGTCGGGCCCGCCGACGAGGTCGACGCGCAGGCCGGGTGGGATCGAGGCGATCACGGCCTGGGCCTGCACCCGGTCCTCGGCCGATCCGAACACCGCGACCTGGGCGCCGGGCAGTATCCCCTCCGGCCCGGTCAGGCGGCGGATCAACTCGACGAAGCGGGCCGCGCGCCACTGCTTGCCGCGCCAGTTTGCGACCGGGGCGACGGCGAGGACGGGGCCGCCCGGCGGCAGCCAGAGCTCGGCCGCCTGCCAATGCTCCGGCGCGGTCCACAGGCGCGGCGCCGGCGGCTCCTCCAGCCCCAGCACCCGGCCCATCTGCTCGACGACATGCAGGCCCTCGACGCTCGAACCCTTGGAATAGCGTTCTCGCGCGAAGAGGAAATAGGGCACGGCCGAGTTGCGCAGATCGACCACCGCGCGCCAGCGATAGGGGAAGCAATCGCGCCAGAGATGCAGCCAGTGACGGCCGAGGGAACGCTTCTCCAGGGCGATCACCCATTCGAGATTGGGCACCGCCTCGAACAGGGGCGCCGCGGCCGGACCGCAGGCCACCGTGATCTTGGCATCGGGATAGCGATCGACCATGTGGCCCAGCAACCCGCTGGACAGGACGGCGTCGCCGATCCGAGAGGCGGTGATGAACAGAATTCTCATGCCCAGAGCGCTTCGAACTCCGAAGCCACGTCGTCCCAATCCCGATCTCGCTGGAGCGAGCGCGCCCCCAATGCCAGCCTGTCGAAGGTCTTTCGGTCGTTGAAGACGCGCAGCGCCGCGATGGCGAAAGCGTCGTCCTCGTCCCCCAGCAAGCCGCTCGTGTCGTCCACGATCAGGCTCCGGACCCCGCCCCTCGGGCGCGCAACCGCCGGCAATCCGCACGCCTGAGATTCGGATAGTGTATAGCAATACACCTCCTCGCGCATACCGGGATGCAGATGGAGGCGGGCCGAGCGGTAGACGCCGGCCATCGCTTGATCGTCCATGGGCCGCTGTACGATCACGCCCTCTTCGTCGGCCGCCTGGACCGTGCGCAGCACGTCGTCGAAGGCGGGGGCGACAGGCTCTCCGGCGATCCCCTTGTAGAGCGCGCCGGAATAGACATGCAGTTCCGCCTGGGGCACGACGGGCCGGATCTTCGCCCGCCACAGGCGGACCAGCCAGGCCAGGCCGTGCAGAGGATGGGCCGTCACGACCGCGCGGGGCGGGTCCGCGGGCTCGACGTTCGGGCCCTGGCGGAAGACGTCGCGCACGCCGGGCGCGATCAGGCCGATCCGCACCTTGATATCGTTGTCCCAGCCGTCGATCGCGGCGCGCGACGAGAAGACCGTGATGGGCTTGTGCAGCAACAGGCGGCCGCGGTTGCGCTCCTTCTCCAGATAACCGCCCGTGCCGGGCACCCAGAGCATCTTGATGCGCGCCTCGGGCACCTGATCGAGCAGCGAGGGGCGGCGATGGGCGATCAAAACGTCGGTGCGCTCGGGTCGCGCGGCGTCCCACCCCTCCCAGACCGCGCCGTCCGCTTCGACCCGGGACCGCGCGCGGTTGAAGACCTGGACCGTATGGCCGCGCGCCGCGAAGGCCTGGGCCAGGGACAGAAACGCCTTTTCCACCCCGCCCAGAGGCATGGTGTCCGGGGTGCGGGGATCGAAGGGAATCGAATCGTCGATCAGGGTGACATGCATGGCGCGAGCTTATACGGGAAAGACCGTGCCGTACGCTAGCGTGACGACCCCTTGCCAGGGCCGCCGAAGCTGCACACTTTGGCAATACATGCACCTAGCGCGATAGACGCGAAAGCAAGAGGCATTCCGAAAGCAACGATGACGATGCGACCATGACCGGCCGATACGCCATTCTGCCCGAGCGCGCCTTGATCGGAATCGAGGGGCCGGACGCCAAGACCTTCCTTCAGGGCATCGTTACCAACGATGTGACGCGGATCGGCCCCAAAAAGGCGATCTATGCCGCCCTGCTGACCCCCCAGGGCAAGTTCCTGCACGAATTCGTCATAGCTCAGACAGGAGCGCAACCGGAGGTCCAGACAGGAGAAACCCTGCTGGTCGATTGCGAGGCGGCGCGGCGCGACGACCTGATCCGCCGCCTGACCATGTACCGGCTGCGGGCGAAAGCGGCGATCGCCCCGCGCGACGATCTGGCGGTGGCGGCGGCGTTCGGCGAGGGCGCCCTCGCCGCCCTGGACCTGCCGCCGGAGCCGGGCGCGGCCCGCATTCTGGAGGGCGGCGGCGCAGCGGCAACCGACCCGCGCCTCGCGGCCCTGGGCGCACGCATCTATGCCGCGCCTGCCACGATTGCGACCCTGGGCCTGACTGCCGCGCCGGCCGAGGACTACGACGCCTTGCGCCTGGCCCTGGGGGTGCCGGACGGCAGCCGCGATCTGACTGTCGAGAAGGCGACCCTGCTGGACAACAATTTCGAGGAGTTGAACGGCGTCGACTGGAAGAAAGGCTGCTATGTCGGGCAGGAAGTGACGGCCCGGATGCACTATCGCGGCCTGATCCGCAAGCGCCTGCTGCCGGTGCGGATCGAGGGCGCGATGCCGGAAGCCGGGGCACCGGTGACGGCGGGCGAAAAAGAGGTCGGAGAAATGCGTTCGGCCCGCGACGGCGAAGGGCTTGCCCTGCTGCGCCTCGATGCGCTGGACGGCGATGCGCCGCTAGAATCCGGGGGGGCGACGATCACGCCGCAAGTGCCGGATTGGCTAGCCCCGAGTTTGGAAGAGCGCGGCTGACACCGCGCGCCGGCTAAGCGTCGCGCTCGGTTTCCGTCGCCAGGGCAGCCTGAGCGGCGGCGAGGCGGGCGATGGGGACGCGGTAAGGCGAGCAGGAGACGTAATCCAGGCCGGTCTCCTCGCAGAAGTGGATCGAGGCAGGATCGCCGCCATGCTCGCCGCAGATGCCGAGCTTGAGATCGGGCCGGGCGGCGCGCCCCCGCTCCACCGCGATGGAGACCAGTTCCCCCACCCCCTCGCGATCCAGGGAGACGAAGGGATCCTGCTCCAGAATGCCCTGGGCGCGGTAGCTTTCCAGGAAATTGCCCGCGTCGTCGCGCGACAGGCCGAAAGCGGTCTGGGTCAGGTCGTTGGTGCCGAAGCTGAAGAATTCGGCCGTCTCGGCGATGTCGCCGGCGCGCAGAGCAGCGCGCGGCAGTTCGATCATCGTGCCGACGAGATAGCCGACCGTCTCGCCCGTCTCCTCCATCACCTGACGCGCCACGCGGTCGATCATAGCCTTGAGCAGATCCAATTCGGCCTTGGTTGCGACCAGGGGAATCATGATCTCGGGCACCACGGGGCGGCCGGTCGTGCGGCCGGCGAGAAGCGCTGCCTCAAGGATGGCGCGGGCCTGCATCTCGTAGATTTCGGGATAGGTGATGCCCAGTCGGCAGCCGCGATGGCCCAGCATCGGGTTGGATTCGTGCAGCCGTGCGGCCCGGTGACGCACCACGGAGACATCGACCCCGGCGGCGGCGGCGACCTGCTCGATCTCCTCGTCCGTGCCGGGCAGGAATTCGTGGAGCGGCGGGTCGAGCAGGCGGATGGTGACGGGCCGACCCTCCATGACCTCGAAGAGTTCGGTGAAGTCGCCGCGCTGCATGGGGCCGATCTTGTCCAGGGCGGCGCGGCGCCCCGCCTCGTCCTCGGCCACGATCATCTGGCGCATGGCGACGATGCGCTCGCCCTCGAAGAACATATGCTCGGTCCGGCACAGACCGATGCCCTCGGCTCCGAACCGCATGGCGGCGCGGGCGTCGACCGGCTGATCGGCATTGGCGCGCACGGCCATGCGGCGAAAGCCGTCGGCCCATTCCATGATGATGGCGAAATCGCCAGTCATCTGGGGCTCGATCGTGCGCACCCGGCCGGTCATGACCTCGCCCGTCGCGCCGTCGATGGTGATCTCTTCGCCCTCCAGGACCCGGCGGCCGGCGGCCGACAGGCTGCGCTTGGCGTAGTCGATGCGCAGCTCGCCCGCTCCGGCGACGCAGGCCCGGCCCATGCCGCGGGCGACGACGGCGGCATGGCTGGTCATGCCGCCACGCGCCGTCAGGATGCCGCGCGCGGCATGCATGCCGTGGATGTCCTCGGGGCTGGTCTCGATCCGCACCAGGATCACGTCCTCGCCGCGCTTGGCTCGCGTCTCGGCCTCGTCCGCGCTGAACGCCACCACGCCCGACGCGGCGCCCGGCGAGGCGGGCAGGCCGCGCGTCAGGACCGTGCGCTCGGCATCGGGGTCGAGGCGCGGGTGGAGAAGCTGGTCGATGGCGGCGGGATCGAGCCGGGCGATCGCTTCGGCCTTTTCGATGAGGCCCTCGCCCACCATGTCCACGGCGATCTTGATGGCGGCAGCGGCGGTGCGCTTCCCTGCACGAGTCTGCAGCATCCAGAGCTTGTCCTGCTGGATGGTGAACTCGATGTCCTGCATGTCCCGGTAATGGCTTTCCAGCCGGCCCCGGATCTCCATCAATTCGGCAAAGGCCGCCGGCATCACCTCTTCCATCGCCGGGGCGTCGTCGTTGCTCGCCGCCTTGCCCGCGACGGTCAACGGCTGGGGCGTGCGGATGCCGGCAACGACATCCTCGCCTTGGGCATTGACCAGGAATTCGCCGTAGAAAGCCGCGTCGCCGGTCGAGGGATTGCGAGTGAAGGCGACGCCGGTCGCGCAGTCCTGGCCCATATTGCCGAAGACCATGGCCTGGACGTTGACCGCCGTGCCCCATTCGGCGGGGATATCGTGCAGGCGGCGATAAGTGATGGCGCGCTGGTTCATCCAACTGCCGAAAACCGCGCCGATGGCCGCGTCGAGTTGGGCGCGGGGCTCCTGGGGGAAGGGCGCGCCCAATTCCTCCAGCACCTTGGCCTTGTAGGCCCCGACCAGTTCTTCCAGGGCATCGGCGTCGAGTTCGGTATCCAGAGTGACGTCGCGGTCGTCCTTGGCTTCCTGCAGCAGTTCCTCGAAAAGGTAGTGATCGACCCCCAGGACGACATCGCCGAACATCTGGATGAAACGACGATAGCTGTCGAAGGCGAAGCGGCGGTCGCCCGAGCGGTTGGCCAGGCCCTCGACGGTCTCGTCGTTGAGGCCGAGGTTGAGGACCGTGTCCATCATGCCCGGCATCGAAGCCCGCGCGCCCGAGCGAACGGAGACGAGGAGCGGATCTGCCGAATCGCCGAAACGCGCGCCCACGCTCGCTTCGACCGCCGCGAGGGCGGTTGCGACCTGATCGTTCAGATCCTCCGGATAGTGCCGGTCGTGAGCGTAGTAGTGGGTGCAGACCTCGGTCGTGATCGTGAAGCCCGGTGGCACCGGCAGGCCGATATTGCACATCTCGGCCAGATTGGCGCCCTTGCCGCCCAGAAGCTCGCGCATCTCGGCCCGGCCCTCGGCCGCGCCGTCGCCGAAGCTGTAGACCCACTTGGTCCCGGTCATTTTTCGCTCAGCCCTCAATCCTGGAGAAATCGGCGACCCTGCCCAGGGTATCCCCGATGCGCGACAACAGGCGCAAGCGGTTGGCCCGCAGGGCGGGGTCGTCGGAATTCACGGTGACGCCCTCGAAAAACGCGTCGACCGGCGCACGCAGCCGCGCCATGGCCGTCATCGAGGCGGCGAAATCCTCATCGGCGAAGGCCGTCTCGAAAGCCCCCGCCGCTTCATCCAATGCCGCGCCCAGAGCCTTCTCCTGGGCCTCGGCGTAAAGCGCGGGATCGGGCGCGCCCTCAAGCGCGGCGCCCTCCTTCTTGGCCTCGATTCCGACGATGTTCGCGGCGCGGCGATAGGCGGTGAGAAGATTGGCCCCGTCCTCGGCCGCGAGGAAGGCCGCCAGCGCCTCGACCCGCGCCAGCAGACGAACGAGATCGTCCTCACCCCCCAGGGCAAAGACGGCGGCGACCAGATCGTGGCGCACACCCTGTTCTCGCAGATGGACCTTGAGGCGGTCGGCGAAGAATTCGAGCAGGCCGTCGGCCACCACCTCGCCCCGGACTTGGCCTGCCGTCTCGGCATGGAGATGCGCGGCCTTGTGGAAAATGTCGGAGAGACCGAGGCGCAGGCCGTTTTCCAGGATCAGGCGAATCACGCCGAGGGCGGCGCGGCGAAGAGCGTAGGGATCCTTGGATCCGGTCGGCGTCTCGCCGATCGCCCAGAAGCCGACCAGGGTGTCGATCTTGTCGGCCAGGGCGACCGCGACGGAGACCGGCGCGGTCGGGCAGGCGTCGCCCGGGCCGAGAGGGGAATAATGGTCGCGGATGGCGCCGGCGACCTCTTCCGCCTCGCCGTCGGCCAGGGCGTAGTAGCGGCCCATCAGCCCCTGAAGCTCCGGGAATTCGCCGACCATCTCGCTGACCAGATCGGCCTTGCATAGGCGGGCGGCCGAACGGGTCTTGTCGCGGTCCGCCCCCGGAATGCGACCGGCGAGGTCGGCGGCCAAAGCCTGAAGCCGGTCGACCTTCTCGTCGAGGGTGCCGAGCTTGGCGTGGAAGACCACGTTCTTGAGCGCGGGGGCCATGCTAGCAAGGGAGTTGCGCCGGTCCTGATCCCAGAAGAATCGGGCGTCGGCCAGGCGCGCGCGCAGCACCCGCTCGTTCCCCGCCGCCACGGCCGCACCGCCATCGGCGGCCTGGATATTCGCGATCACGACGAAGCGCGGCGCGAGCCCGCCATCGGCATCCCGCAGCGCGAAATACTTCTGGTGGGCGCGCATGGCGGTGGACAGAACCTCGGGCGGCAGGCCCATGAAGCGGTCGTCGATCCGGCCCATCAGGGGCACGGGCCATTCGACCAGTCCCGCGACCTCGTCCAGCAGGGCCGGATCCTGGACCACGGATAGGTTCTCCGCCCCGGCCAGAGCGCCCGCGCCCTCGGCGATGGCGGCCTTGCGCTCCTCCCGGTCGAGCATGACATGGGCGGCGCGCAGTTTATTTCGATAATCTTCGAAGGATGTAACGGAGAACGGTTCGGGCGCCATGAAACGATGACCGCAGGAGCTATCGCCGAAGGGCAAGGAAACGCCGTTGCCCAGATCGAACGCACCGGACAGGGGTTTTCCGTCCAGAATGGCCAGGATGCCGTGAAGCGGCCGGACGTAGCGCGCGGAAAGAGCACCCCAGCGCATGGATTTCGGCCAGGGCAGGCCGCGCAGGGCGGATTCGGCCAGTTCGGCCAGAATCTCGGCCGTTGCCCTGCCTGGAGCCTCGCGGACCGCGAAATAGAACTCACTGCCCTTGATCTTGCGGATTTCGCATTGGTCGGTCGATTCGAGCCCGACGGACCCTAGGAAGCCCTGGATCGCCTTGTCGGGCGCGCCGACGCGGGGGCCCTTGCGCTCCTCTTCCAGGTCCGGTTGGCGGTCCGGCAGCTCGTCCACGACCAGAGCCAGGCGGCGCGGCGTCACGAAGGCCTCGGCGCGGCCGAAACCGAGGCGGGCTTCCTTGAGCCCATCGGTCACCAGGCGCTTCAAATCCTCGGCCGCGCGGGCCTGCATGCGCGCCGGAATCTCCTCGCTGAGCAGTTCGAGCAGAAATTCAGCCATCGCCCTACTCCCCCTGGCTTTCGAGCCAAGCTTCGCAACAGGCCTTAGCGAGGGCGCGGACACGGCCGATATAGGCGGCACGCTCGGTCACGCTGATGACCCCACGGGCGTCGAGCAGGTTGAATAGATGGCTGGCCTTGATGCATTGGTCGTAGGCCGGCAGGGCGAGCTTGGCGCCGCCTTCGAGGATCATCCGGCACTCGGCCTCGGCATCCTCGAAATGGCGCGCGAGGCGGGTCGTGTCGGCCCGTTCGAAATTATAGGCGGAATACTGCTTCTCGGCCTGGAGGAAGACGTCGCCATAACTCATGGCGCCTTCGCCTTCGACCCCGTTCCAGTCGAGATCGTAGACATTCTCGACCCCCTGGACATACATCGCCAAGCGTTCGAGACCGTAGGTGAACTCGACCGAGACCGGGTCGCAATCGATTCCGCCGACCTGCTGGAAATA